>DATEAU010000161.1:0-5092 GCA_035288165.1 Bathyarchaeia archaeon | reverse complement strand
GTAGTTCGGTTCCAGTACCTGAGAAGGAAAAGCAGGTTGTGCGGACTTGGAAACTTAGGTGCGCCACCGAAACCGCCGTGTTCCGCGTCAAACCTCTGTGTGAGTTTTTCGTACGCATCGTCCAAGACGCCTATGCCAAGCGCCTCCTCTGGCAGGCGATTCTCGAATGCTTCAATCCTCTTCTTGATGTCTTCGCCGACTTTTTCCAGTTCATCCCTTCGGGTCCGCCAAACCTCGCGAACCTGCGGAACAAGATCCATCATTCCCGCCATGCCGAACTTATTGTGCTTCGGGATATAGCTGGCGACGAAGAATGGGTTCTTGCCAGGAGTCATAATAACGTTTAAGGGCCAGCCGCAACTTCGCCCCATCATCTGGCACACAGCCATGTAGGCCCCATCAAGGTCGGGACGCTCCTCACGGTCCACCTTAATCGAGATGAACGCTTCGTTCATTAGTTTCGCAACTTCTTCGTCGTCGAAACATTCATTTTCCATGACGTGGCACCAATGGCATGTTGAGTAGCCGATGGAAACGAAGACGGGCTTATCCTCTGCTTTGGCTTTCGCGAATGCCTCTTCTCCCCACGGGTACCAATCCACAGGATTATAGGCGTGCTGGAGCAGGTATGGGCTTTTCTCGCGTATTAACCTGTTCGGCTTCTTCCCTCTTGCAGATTCAGTCGACATGAGAATCAAGTCTTCTATGAGTATTGGCGGTTGCCTATTTTATTAAGCGTCCGCACAATGGCAACCTAATACTCTATGCTGAGGTACATTAGCACCGACAGCGCCGTTAACTCCAGCAAGGGTTCTATTAGTGCGAACGGTCCAAGACCTGAAAGATTATATAAGAATAGCCCAATCACGAAGGGACTTGACGTGAGGTCTTTTATGAGGAAAACTACCGAGAATATGAGCAATCCAATCGTGAATTGTGAACGTGTTTTGCTGTAGATTACCGCGTATGTTGCCGTGAGGATGCTCAGAATGGCGATGTTGACCGTGGAAAGAACTGTTCGAAATATGTAGTAGAAAGCCAGGTCTGCAAGGCTGATGTATATACGTTGCGGAGGTGTTGGAGGAAAAACTGCTGAGCCAAAATTATTTAACGTGAGAATAGCCCAAACTCCAGACAAGATAGCAACGGCTATCAAACCTATCAATATTAGCCAAATTCCTAATTTCCGATTCATCTGATTCTTCATTCTTATGTCTCCTTTTTCTACTTTTTCCACAATCCCTTCAGAATCTCCTCGAAAACCATGTAGTTCTCCTCCATCATTTGAGACAGAAAGTACGTGGTTCCGTATCCTTCACCCGCGGAAACGATTATCTTGTTTTTCTGCAAAACCTTGAGATGATGCCTGATTGTCCTGTAGTCCATGCCGAGAAGCATCGCCAACTGATTTGCATTCTGCGGAGTCTTCTTAAGAGTCTCTATTATTCTTGCGCGAGTGGGACCACCTCTGGTTCCCGCGATTAGCCATCCAAGCAAATATTTCAATGGGCGTGTGTTAGCAGAGATTGTTGCTGCTCCGCGAAAGGAGGGAGATATTCTCGGGACACTATTTGGTGTAGTGGTAAATATGTTCTTCCAACGCCGAGCACTGAGATTTGGGTAATAGTTGGGTATAATTCAGGGGTAATTCTGAAAAATCGCTTAATAACTCGCCTAAAAAGTGGAAAGCTGATGATGTAAAGGAGGTGAATGAACATAGAAAGAAAAACCAAAGGTTTGGCGCTGCTATCGCTGGTAGTGATCGCAGCAATCGCAAGCGGAATACTACTAACAACTCAAGCATCGAACGCGGCAGCTACCACCACGGCTAACCTGCTGAGCAGCTACAACAAGCAACTAGCAGTCCTAACAACAACTTCGGATACCACAAACGCAACGGACACCATAACTGGAGACACCACAAACATCATTCCAAGCTGGGGCGAAGGCCCGATGGGATTCGGAAGACACGGCAGAGGATTCGGCGGCGGATTCGGAGGCTTCGGACCAATTGAAGTCAGCGACGAATACAAGGAAGCAGTCACCACAATAGCAGAAAGCGACACTGATGTGCAGCAGCTACTAGAAGACGGCTACAACGTAACCAGAGTGATGCCAATCGTCAAAACTGTCATCGATGCAGAAGGCAACATTGCCACAAAGGCAACAAACGCTACACTAGTGCTTGAGAAAGACAACTCGAGCGTTGCATTCGTCTCAGTTGATCTGGAACAAGACAAAGTCACGCAAATAGTAATTTACACGCGAACCGTGATTGAGAAGTAACAGACAATTAATCACCCGTTTAGGGGCTATGCAGGGAGGCGCTAAATGCCCCTTTTTTTTATTATTTTTCTCGAAAACGCAAAACCTCCAGATTGCTATCGGCAATGGTAACTGCGGTTGATTTCTGTTTTCTCTGGGATTAGGGCCATCGTAAGCGACTTTGGCGTTGCCGGGCGTTTCAGTCGCTATTCTTATAAGCCGAGCCCTTGAAGTACTTTTCCATGCAGGCTGATATTGGAATAATCGGTGGAACAGGTCTCTACGACCCGAAACTCGTAAAGAACCTCAAAGAAGTAACTGTTAAAACTCCTTACGGTTCGCCCTCCGACGCCATAACCGTCGGGGAACTAGAAGGCAGATGCGTGGCATTCTTGCCCCGACACGCAAAAAAGCACACGATTAGACCAACAGATGTTAATTCGCGAGCGAATATTTTTGCTTTGAAGAAGCTGGGCGTTCAGCATATTCTCGCATCCTCCACGGTGGGCTCCTTAAGAGAGGAGTATAAGCCTGGCGACGTGGTATTCGTTGACCAGTTTATTGACCGAACAACAAGACGCGAACAATCGTTTTACACTGAAAACAAAGTATGCCATATTTCGGTGGCTGAGCCCATGTGCCCCGAGTTGAGGCAGATTATCACCGCGGTCGCCAAGAAGGAGAAAGTAAGAGCTCACGACACTGGCACCTACGTGTGCATCGAAGGTCCGCGTTTCTCAACTAAAGCGGAGTCAAAAATGTTCAGAACCTGGGGCGCCGACGTTGTGGGAATGACTCTTGTGCCTGAATGCGTTCTAGCACGCGAAGCCGAAGTTTGCTATGCCTCAATAGCGATGGTCACGGACTATGACGTGTGGAAGGACCATCCTGTTTGCGTGGATGATATTGTGAAAACAATGAAAGCGAACATCGAAAACGTAAAACGAATAATCGCTGAAACCATCGTGAAAATTCCGAAAGAAAGAGCGTGTCAATGTAAGGTAGCTTTGAAGAGCGCGTTGGTGTAAAAAAAACAGAGGTTAGAGCCAAATGAACAAGAATAACGTTGGAAAGTTGGATGTTAAAAAGAAATTGCGTCGGATACCCGAGTTCAAAGGCGTGGTCTTCTGGGATATAACACCCATCCTGAAGGACAAGCAACTCTTTAGAGAAAGCATCAAGCTCTTAGCCGACCATTACAGCGGCAAAAAAATTGACGCCGTCGTCTCCAACGAAGCCAGAGGCTTCATCATAGGCGCACCGCTAGCGTACGAGTTGGGAGTTGGGTTCGTTCCTATAAGGAAGAAGGGCAAGTTGCCGTCAAAATGCGTTAACCTCACGTACAAGAAAGAGTATGAATGTGACTCCATTGAGATTCATGAGGACGCTGTGGCGCCCGGGCAGAAAGTGTTGATCATCGACGATTTGCTTGCAACAGGCGGTACTGTCAAAGCGAATATCGAGTTGATCGAGAAACTTGGTGGAGAAATCGTGGGCATAGGTTTCCTGATCGAGCTTGGCTACCTTGACGGGCGAAAGTTGCTTGGAGACAAGTACGACGTGTTCTCCATTATAAAATGCGACACGACCAATGGATAATTGAAAACTCGCAAGAGGCTTTAGGGCGTAACGCCCGTAGCACGGAAAAGAAAGTGATTGCTAAATGGAACCGATAGAGTCGAAAATGATTTGGGGAACGCCTCTGCATGATCGGTGTTTATCTCACGAGGAGTGGGGGCATTGTTTTTCTCGGAATCCCTGTCAGCGTTGTAATTGTGGCGCCTTGCTCGGTTTTAGATGCTCCGGTTGCTCCGATTTTTTGGCAAAGCAGGTTAAGCGAGCTTTCGGTGAAATTCAACATTGATTGACCATCGCTAGTTAGGTGGTAGACTTTTCGTGGTCTCTCGGACTCCATGTTCCATTCGCTTTTTATGTAGCCTTTCTTCTCGAGTTGCCCCATTAAGGGGTAGATGGTGCTTGGTCCGAAGTAGACGCCGAAGGATTTTCGGATTTTCGTGATTACCTGGTAACCGTGCATGGGTTGTGAGTTTAAGTATTGAAGAATTATTAGATCAAGCAGACCTTTTGCAAGTTTAACTTGGACTTCTTTTTGTACGTTTGTCATTTTTTGTTTCATCCGTTTGCGTGTTTATCAAATCGTATTACATCATACAGCGATATAAACGGTGTTACATACACCAAGCATACCAAAACAAACTTAAAACCGCAAGCGCATGGATAAAACGCGGAATCAACAATGAAATAACCCAAATAAAGCTCGATTTGCTCCCAATCAGAAGCCAACAACGAACTGTACAACAGTTCAACCAATAAAAATAAAATGCCACGAAAAAATACTTAAAAATTAAAGCTCAAACGAAGAAACGCAGGCTTTTTACGTACTCTGTGAATACCAGTTCGTCGCCCCTTGGGAAATGCACGAACTCAGGGACTTGGTCGTGAAGCGCTTTGAGAATCTTCATTTCGATAAGGGTGGCGCCTACTCCGAAGATTTCTTCTATTGCAGCGGCGAATCCCTCGATTTTTTGCGGGATCTCCTGTTTTTTTATGTGGAAAGTGTTTTCCAGCTGGAAGTAGATGACTTGTTTGAAGGAGTCGCCAAACGAAGAGAGACTGTCGTCAACCGCTTTCATTACGGTTGTTTCCAGAAGGCTGCTGTGTGGGTTTTTTCTGTTTTCACGAAGTTGCATTGTGCAGGTTATTCTTATGTTGGTTGTTTCGGTCATTTTTTTTCACCTTGTGTAGTTTTGTAGAACAGTATTGGTGTTTTACTCAGATACATATTGCGTCGCAAGACTTAATATAT
>DATEAU010000160.1:0-8085 GCA_035288165.1 Bathyarchaeia archaeon | reverse complement strand
TGCGTTTGGGTCTGCGTCCAGCTTTAGGTCTTACTTTTCGCAGTCCACCTCTTCGAACGCGTGTTCTTGCTATCACGAAGCCTTGTTTGGCTTTGTAGCCGAGTTTTCTTGCACGATCTAAACGTAGTGGTCTTTCCACTCTTGTTACGGTTCGCTGTTTTCGCCATTCAACTAGGCGTTGCCGCATGATTTCTTCGACGAAGGATTTCTCTGGTTTCGCCCATTCTTCAGCCATGTATTTGTATGCCATTTCTCGTTTTTTCTCCTTAGGTTTCATTTGTTTTGCGGTTCAGCCCTTTTCGGGCCACATCCCAACGGACACTGTGATCCGTCAATCGCGGCATTGTAAGCTGTGAGGCGGAAAATAAACCTTTCCAGAAGTTTTGGCATTGTTCTGAAGTTTGGTATTGAGCTTTCAATCTTTTTTCGTGTGATAAATGAGGTTCCTGCCTTGAAATTTCAGTTAAGCATTGTTTTTGCGTCTTTTTTGATAATTGGAGCATATTCTGGTTGTTTTGTGGTTGATAACCGTTTTATTTTTGGCTTTGTGGTTGCGAGTCGCGAAGCTTTGGCTTTAGCAAATTTTAAATACAAATTGAGACTAATTAGTAATTCCGAGGTTAATACAGTGGCTAAGGCTGCCAAGAAGAAAGAGAAGAAAGGCGCAAAGAAGAAGTAAGGCGCTTTAAGATTTTTTTTAATTCTCCCATTTTTTCATTTTTTCGCCGTGCAACATTTAGCGCGTTTATTGCGTTTTAGTTGTAGTGAGTGGCACGATTTATTATTTTGTTATGGAGCTTTTTTGGTGGATAAGGAAATCTTTTATAGATTGATGTGATTTGTTGTTGTCAGTAAAAGGAAGGAACGGTTTATGGCAGTCCAAGCTAAAGCTGATTATATCAGTATGTTGAATCAAGCAGTTTCCCGAGAAATACAAGTTTCACTTCAGTACATGCTGCAACATGCGAAAATGGAAAAGCTGATTCGGAAATGCATTCCTGAAAATATTCTCCTTGACAAAACGACGTATGATGCTGTTGGCAAGTTCCTCAGGGAATTCGCCATCCAAGAAATGAAGCACGCAGCCGCTATAATGGAGCGAATTTACTATCTTGGCGGAGAAGCAACCACCAAATCAGACAAGATAAGCGTGGGCAACTCGTTAAGCGAGTTCTCTAAGCTGGGCGTTAATGCGGAGGAAGAAGCGCTTGTGCTGTACCGAAAAATCATCGAGGCTGCTGCAAAGATTGGTGACTGGGAAACCCGTGAGATGTTCGAGAAAATCTATGCTGACGAAGAGAAGCATCTTTTCAAGTTCCAAGAATACGCAAACATGCAGGACGAAAAGGAAGGCAAACCTGCTGTGCCGCTGTCGGAATGGCGAAAAATATTCACGGATGACTATTATGCGTTGTTAAACAAGGCTGTTCAGGCAGAAATTTCGGCGATTGTCCAGTACACGAACCAGCATGAGAAGGCGAGTTTGCTTGCATTGCGGAAGAAAAACACAACTCTCGAAGTAATAAGCGAATCGAACAAAGCAGAGGCTGTAAGCAAGTTGCTGAAGGAGATTTTCATGGTTGAGATGGATCATCTTGAAAAGATTTCGGAGAGAATCTATCTCATTGAGGGCGAAGCAACTTTCACTCCTGATCCACTGCCGAAGGTTGGCGCAAACGCGGACGAATTCTTGAAGCTGGACCACGAAGCCGAAAACTATGCTATCGTGCTTTACAGGAAAATTATTGCGGAAGCAATGAAGATAGGCGACACGAATACTAGGCGTATGTTCGAAGACATTGTCATGCAGGAAGAAGAGCACTACTGGCGATTCGACGACTACCTAAAATAAACTTTTTCCCCTATTTTTCTTTTAGCCGCGACAAGTTTCTATCGGAAAATCCCAGATTTCGTTTTTGGGATGTTTTCAACTAGCCGATATCTGTTGCTCGGAACAGTCTATACCCGGTTCTGTGAAGTTGTCGGTTGATAGTTTTCTCTGTGAAAAGTCGGTTGATAGATGATTCTTTTCTATCTCAACCTTAAACTTCTAAAGTTTTTAGCGTTACAAAAATGCGGAAACATTTATGAATTTTACATTAAGAGAGGCTATTCGTATTCGGAATAATTGATAATTCATAAGTCTTATTATTTAATTCGTATTTATCGTAAACTTGCTCCTAAAAAGATTGGCTGTGTCTAGAATGACTGCAATGGAAATCGGTTTAAGCAATGTTTTTGGTACGTTTCTACTGGAATCCATTGATGAAGTTTTCTCAACACTAGGCGGAGACGTGAAAGTTTCAATCTATTTCTATCTGGAAAGCATGTTCGGAATCAAGAAACATGAAGTTCCGCAGAGAATTGCAGAGGTTTCAGATGCCCTTGAACAAATTTTCGGTTTGGGCGCTAGATTTCTTGAAATCATGTTTATGAAGAACCTGCACGATAAGATCGGGATTGTCTGCGAATCGGATTCCCCCACATTGGCAACTACTGAAGTTTCATTTCAAGGGTACGTTGGTTTGATGAAGCAGCAATTTGTAGGAGTAGGTATGGGTGAGAGGAAAATAGAGGTTTTTGTCGCTGCCCTTGAAAAGCAAGAACAATATTGCTAACTAGTTTTATTCAGCCTCCGAATAAAACTGGTCTTTTTTTTCCTTCTGTTTTACTTTTTTGTGGAGAGGATTTGTCTGATTTCCGTTTGCGTTTCTTGTGGTGTTCCTGTGGTGTTGACGAGGTAAACGTCGGTTTGCTTGAAAAGCCTCTGGAAGAAATTTTTGCGAAGTTCGGTTTTTCTGTTGTTTCTAACGAGTTGGTGTGGATTGCAGAAATCGTGCTCCGTAATGTAGCTGAGGGCTTCGTCAGCGTTCATGGCTGTGACTATGTTTTTGTCTTCACGGTCTCTTTTGAGCATAATAATCTTCTTCAGCGTGGTCATGGGGATAACGCCGCCGTTTCCCGCTATCCAGCGCACGTTCACAACTGCCTTGCCTTTCTTGTCAAACACGACTTTGTCCACTAGGCGTTCGTACTCGTTCCAGATTTTAGCGATGTCAGCTTCGATGTAAAAGTTCTTCTCAGAACCAAAAGCCAAGGGTTCGCGGTTGGACAGCCTGACGAAAAACCAGTCATCAGACACTAATCGTGCGTTTGGCAGGCGAAGCAGTCCCCATGAATGGGTTGTTTTGCCTGTTCCGCTGGGCGCGGTTATGGAAACTCCCGTTCCGCCAAAGTCGATTGCAGCCCCATGGACTGAGTAAATTTGATGCTCATCTTCCAGAACATCTCCTGCCGTTGCTAAAGCGATGCTTTTTATCCACCCATAGTAGTCGACGTTGGTGAGGAAGGCGGTTTTCGTGAGCGGTTCATATTTCACCGTCATCGGGCGCCCTTGCTCTTCAAGCACAATTAATCGTCCGTGTGACCGCGTGTTTTCGCTCATGCTGTAAAAGTTGTCTTCCCACTCGTCGTGAACACGCTCTACGTCGGTGAGGAGTTTTATGCAGCATCCGTAGATTTCGGCTTTGTTCGTGTAAAGGAACCTGTCCTCGAAAGTCTGGTAGAGCTTGTTTTTCTCTTCGGGAGTTATGATTTGAACAGAGTAGCTGTTTGCCATTTATCTTGCGTCTCCGAGAAACGTGAAGCCTAATCGTTATGGATGGTTGCGGAAAAATAAGGCTTGCTGTAACAGTCCTGAGACAGAATTAGACAACGTGCCTATTGTGCTCGGAGAAGACTCCCGCCCCGTCTATAAAGAACAAAACAAAAACTTGCCTAATCGGCATTTTCAGTATTTTGAATATTTGCGCTAAGTGCGATATTGGGGAGTAAAAAAGGCTAAAAGTAATCTGAGAGAATAACGGTACTTGGGATCCTATGACGATTAGGGAAATTGGATGTTGCGGTGCATACTGTAAAAATATGCATTGAACAGCAGAAGGAGAAATACCCAAATGAAAAAACCTGTCGTAGGTGCAAGTTAGGGTACGAATCAGGCGAGAGAGACTTAAGCAAGGCTAAATGCGAAATTAAAGTTTGCTGTTTCAGAGAAAGAAGATTACAGACTTGTGCTGATTGCCCAGAATATCCCTGCAAAATTCTGGAAGAGTTTTGGAGTAAGAACGGATGGAAATACAAACAGTACAAAAAACAACTCGAATTCATCAGACAAAACGGGTATGAAGAGTTTCTAAAGAGAGCAGATGAATGGAAAGGACCGCGCGGAAAACTGGAAATCGTTTAAAAGGTTTCTGTTTTTTTCAAGAAATAATCATTTGACGAAAATTCTTGCGTTAGAGAAGTTGAGCGGAAGTCTTCTTAACCATAAAAGGCGAGGCCCATGGCTGTCTCGTGGTTTTCTGTGTTAAAGCTTTTAAGTTGAAGTTGCTGAACTTGTAGTTTGTGGGGTTTTGATGGAGCCCGCCTTGCTGCGAAAACTTGCCGAAAAGGCAATCACGAAAGAACAACTGCTAAAAGCGGTTGAATCCGATTTCGGGTTGCTTCCGCTGGTGATTGGCGGCGTCTCTTCGTCGAAAGCAACGATAAGGTACGGCTGCGCTAAGGTGCTAGTGGATTTGAGCGGGAAGCTTCCTGAAAAGTTGTATCCGCACATGGATTTTTTCATATCGCAGTTAGACAGCAAGTACCGCATTCTGGTCTGGAACGCATTTGCTGCGATCGCTAACCTGTACACAGCTGACGTGGACAAAAAGTTTGATGCTGCATGCGACAAGTATTATGGTTTCTTGAATGACGAATACATGGTTACGGTGGCTAACGTAGTCGGCAACTCAGCAACGATTGCCCTTGCAAAGCCGTACCTTGTTCCAAGGATTACCGCTGAACTTTTACATGTTGACGAAATTTCCACTTCAGCACATTTAACTGACGAGTGCAGAAGGGTAATTGCTGAGCAAGCAATCAAAGCCTTCAATCGGTTCTTTGATAAGATGGGAGTTGAAGAGAAAGCGAAAGTTCTTTCTTTCGTGAAGAAACATGCAAAAAGCTCCAGAGCAAGCTTGCGTAAGGAAGCTGAAGTTTTTCTCCGACGCTGGAGTTTGTGAGCTCAGCTAAATTTTCCGAAAGCTTAATTCGCAACCGATTCCAAGTAGAATATTGCAGAGGCGAAACCTGTTGAAGAAAGATGAAAAAATGCCTCGTTGCCAAAACTGCGGACACCCAATCGACGACTGCAAGTGCGTTTGCCCGTACTGCGGCGAAAGCACGGGCTGCCAATGCTGCATAGGCATCGACAAAGTCACAGGCGGATAAAAAAAGGGCTCTTCGCCACAAGCAACAATTTACTTCAGGTTGTGAAAAAAACAAAATGGCATTAGATAGTATAAACTGGATGGCTGGCGGCGCTCAAGGAGCAGGCGTGGACACTGCGGCGAACATTTTCGGGAAAGCCTGCGGCTATGGCGGGCTTTATGTTTTCGGAAGACGAGAGTACCACTCGAACATTAAGGGGTTGCACAGCTACTTCCACCTGCGTGTAGCGCAGAAAGAACTTCTCGCAAACGTGAACGACGTAAACCTGCTGGCAGCTTTCGATGCGGAAACCGTCGTGAGGCATGTGCCGGAGGTGATGCCTGAAGGCGGAATAATCGTGGACGCAATGGAGATGGACACGAAAGTCCTGAGCATCCCCACGTTGCCGCCCGAATACCGAGTGGAACTGGAGAAGTTCATGAAGGAAAACGGCATCGGCGAAACGCTCAAAGACATTCTCGCTTATGCAGAGAAGAAGAAAGTCAAAGTTTTTCCCGTGCCGTACAGGGCGTTATTGGCTAAAATCGGGAAAAACCTGAACATCCCACAATTGAGCAAGATTACACGAATGATTAACGTTTTAACTATCGGCGTCTCCTTCGCCCTCCTCAAATACGACAAGATCCTCGTGGAGAAAGCTGTGAAAGCAACGTTTCCAGAGAAAATCGCAGCCATGAACGTCACAGCCCTAACGAAGCATATGACTATGCCGTGAGAACGTTCAAGAACAACTTGAACTTCAAACTGGAAAAAACCGACGTGAAAGAAGAACGCATTTTCGTGACGGGAAACCAGGCAGTCGCCATGGGCAAAATCCTGGGCGGATGCCGCGTACAAACCTATTACCCGATCACGCCCGCGGCTGACGAAAGCGAATACCTTGAAGAACATCAAATCGTGAAAACCGGCAGCGAAGAAGAAGCCATAGTCGTAATACAAACAGAAGATGAAATCGCAGCCATAAACTCAGCTTCAGGCGCCGCCCTAGCAGGAGCAAGAGCTGCCACTTCAACGTCAGGACCGGGTTTCTCGCTTATGGCGGAGGGTTTAGGCTGGGCGGGAAACAGCGAAGTCCCAGTCGTGGTAACGTACTATCAACGTGGGGCGCCAGCAACAGGCTTGCCCACCAGGCACGGTCAAGCTGACCTGCGGTTCGCCATGCACGCGGGTCACGGAGAGTTTCCACGCATTATCTTGGCGTCGGGTGACATTAAGGAATGCTTCTATGACGCGGCGAAAGCGTTCAACCTTGCGGAGAAATACCAGATGCCTGTGATCCACCTAATCGACAAAGCCATGGCAAACTGTTCGCAAACTTACCCCGTCTTTCCACACGCGGACTTCAAGATCGACCGCGGAGAATTGCTCACCGAAAAAGACGTGGAAGGCAAAGAGTACCTGCGCTTCCGCTTCACCGAAAACGGAGTCTCCCCAAGAGTCCCGTTGGGCACGAAAGGCGGCGTGCATTGGTACACGGGCGACGAGCACAACGAGTCGGGGCACATAAGCGAGGAAGTTCCGAACCGAACAATGATGATGGAGAAAAGAATGAAGAAGCTACTATTAGTTGAGAAAGAAGTGCCTGTTGAAGATAAGATGAACTTCTACGGCGACAAGACCTCAGAGAACGTCGTTGTGAGCTGGGGTTCACCGAAAGGCGCCATAATCGAATCCATAAACATGCTTAAGGAAGAAGGGTTATACTTGGGCTTCCTCCAGATGCGTATGCTGCACCCGCTTCCAGTGGAGCATGTGAAACGGTATCTTGCTGGCAGGAAAAGAATCATAGACATCGAAGACAACTACACCGCCCAGCTAGGCGGCGTCATTAAGGAAAAGACTGGAATCACAGCCAACTTCCAAATACTGAAGTATACGGGAAGACCCACCACGACCACGGAAGTTTACAACGCGCTTAAAGCGATTTTAACAGGCAAAGCCCTTGATAGGCAGGTGTTGACTTTTGGAAACTAAACCCTCAGACTTCCGCGTGCCCGACGTCTACGCGGACTGGTGCGCAGGATGCGGCGACTTTGGCATAATGAACGCGCTACAAATGGCTTTCGCGGAACTCGGCTTAGAACCTCACCGAGTCGTAATGGTCTCTGGCATTGGCTGCTCAGGAAAAGAACCTCACAACGTCAAAGTCAACGGCGTCCACACGCTACACGGCAGAGCATTGCCGTTTGCGATGGGCATCAAAGTCGCCAACCCCGAACTTGAAGTGTTAGCCATCGGTGGAGACGGAGACGGACTCGGCATCGGTGCAGGGCACTTCGTTAACGCTGGAAGACGCAACTTGGACATGACCTACATCATTCACAACAACGGCGTGTACGGATTAACAAAAGGTCAAGCGTCGCCCACGCTGCAACGCAACTTACAGACGAAGAGTCTTCCGAAACCTAACATAAACGAAGCTGTCAACCCGATTGGTCTGGCGATTATTTCAGGTTACACGTTCGTTGCACGGTCGTACGCCTACGACGTTAAACACCTGACGACCACGATAAAACAGGCGATTCAGCATAAGGGCTTAGCATTCATCGACTGCCTGCAGCCGTGCCCCACGTACAATGACATTAACACGAAGGACTGGTACGCTGGAGAAGACCGCAAAGACGCCAATGGAAAACCGCAGTCCCGTTTGTACAAGCTGGAGGAAACAGGTTTCGACCCCGTGGTTCGCGATTGGAAGGAAGATTGGCAGAAAAAAGCTGCGGCACTTGAGAAGGCGCAGGAATGGGGAGACCGCATTCCAATCGGCGTCTTCTACAAGAAAGAATATGAATCAACCTTTGAAGACCGCAT
>DATEAU010000159.1:0-12301 GCA_035288165.1 Bathyarchaeia archaeon | reverse complement strand
GCACCGATTTTCCCATCGTAACTATGGGCGATATGGTTAACGCACAACGACATCTCATCGATCATCTTGGAATAGACAAGCTGTTGTCGGTGATCGGAGGCTCAATGGGCGGAATGCAGGCGCTCCATTGGATGGTCTCTTACCCCGACAGAATACGCTCCGCTATCCCGATTGCCACGACGCTTAAGCACACTCCCCAGCAGATAGCATTCAACGAAGTAGGCAGGCAAGCAATTATGGCGGACCCTAACTGGCGAAAAGGACACTACTACGGCTCAGCACTCCCAGCGAAAGGTTTAGCTGTGGCGCGCATGATTGGGCACATAACCTACATGAGCGACACTTCAATGGCGGAAAAGTTCGGAAGACGCGTGAAATCCGACAAAGTACCGCACAAATTCGCGGCAGAGTTCGAGGTGGAAGGTTATCTGAGTTACCGAGGCGACAACTTCGTCAAAAGGTTCGATGCCAACAGCTACCTCTACATCACGAAGGCGATTGACTACTTCAACTTGCTAAACGGGCATAGCTTATCCGACATTTTCAAGGGATTAAAGGCGAAGGTACTAGTGATTGCATTCAAGTCGGACTGGCTTTATCCGACATATCAGTCGCAGGATATAGTGAAAGCATTGAAGCTGGCCGGCGTGGACGCGAGCTACTGCGAAATCAACAGTACATACGGACACGACGCGTTCTTGTTGGAGGTTGAGGAAGAAACAGACCTCATCAAGCATTTTCTGAATACGGTAGCAAACGGGAAAAACGGTGATTAGCAAAGATGACGCATTCAAATAAAATTGAAAACGAACTTATAATGGAATGGATAAGCGAAGGTTCAACCGTACTTGATCTGGGCTGCGGCAACGGTGAACTGCTGTCACACCTAATCGAGGAGAAGCATGTGCGGGCACAAGGCATTGAGCTCAGCGACGAAGCGATTCACCGATGCGTAGCACGAGGCTTAAGCGTGTTCCAAGAAGACATAGACTCTGGCTTGGCGGCGTACGGTGACAAGTCTTTCGACAACGTAATTCTGAATCAGACGTTTCAGCAAGTGAAGAAGCCTGACTTAGTCCTGCGGGAAGCTTTGCGTGTGGGCAAGAAAGCAATCGTGGGGTTCCCCAACTTCTGCTACATTACGGATAGGTTTCAAATCTTCTTCCGAGGCAGAGTTCCTGTGACTCCTTCGCTGCCGTATGAGTGGTATGACACGCCAAACCTTCACTTCTTGAGCATAGCCGACTTCCAAGAATACTGCAAAAAACGTGATTTTCAAATTGAAAAATCCGTTTTCATAAGAGGAAACACGAAGGTTCGGTTTTTCCCGAATCTTTTTGCGGAAGTCGGGCTTTTTCTGCTGTTGAGTTAGCTTTTGCTGAAGAGAAGTTTGGTCAGTTTTTTGGATTTTCTGTAAAGTTTTTTATGCAACTTAATATAAATCCCGTTTTTTCAAAGTAGCACATTGACGGACCATTTTCTAATTGAGCGGGCTACTATTAGAAGGAATATCGATGTCTTAATTCGAAACAAGGAAGCAGAACTTCGGCCTCTCCTCTCACGAGTGGGAGAGATTAGGCTACGATTCATTGACGATGTTACGCGATTTGCCTCGGAATGGTACGAAGAAAAAGCAAGAGAGTACGCCACGAAAAAAACCAGAAGTCACGCTGAGTCTGGGCAAGGAGAAACTCGTCCAGATGAGAGCACAAGTCACCGAGATAGTGAGGAACACAGGCAAACTCGTTGACAAAAGCCTGGCTGACCCCGATGTTTGGTGGCACAAGACAACCCGCGTGAACGCGTCTCCTTCGGCTTATGACCAGCTGGGAAACGAACAGGTTGGAAACAAATTCCCAGAAGCCCTCGACAAGGTAGTAAGATTGGCGCTTGGGGAACTCGGCAACGTTTGGAGCAGTTTGGGTACTGCGTAACGACAGGCGCTTTGAAACAGTCTTACCCTGAGTTCTGGATTAAATCCAAGGATAGTGCTGGCTCTGATGTTCGCCCGTTTTTTTCACACCTTTTCGAGTGGTCTGACGAAATGCAGGACACCATCGCGAAATACGAAGTCGTGTACCAAAAAAGCGATTGTTCTATTTAACGAAATCACGATGCTAAAGGAGGAGAAAAAGAGACTAGAAGCAAAGACACTTTGGGATAGAGCGTGAAACGCCGCCTAAAGCTCACTCGACTGATTCGACCTTCACGACTTCGGGGACTCTCTGTTTTAGAAGAGCTTCGACTCCCTGCTTAAGCGTCATAGCTGACATGGGACATCCCACGCAGTGGCCTTGAAGCCTAACCTTCACAATACCATTCTCAACGGCTACGAGCTCGATGTCTCCGCCGTCAGCTTGAATGTTGGGCCTAATCTCATCTAATGCCTTCTGCACTTTTTTCTCAAGAGTTTCACTCATTTTTTTCCACTTCGCTTAATCGAGTACTCGTTTCTAACAAGGAGAAGTCTTAAAAGGCTTCCGCTGGAATTTTGCATGTTCGAGTTTAGCTGAGTCACAGGCGTAAGGGCAAGATTGTGGCTAATCCTCAGCGAACTCTGCCCAGTTCTACTTTTTAGCGGAGCGAATAAGCGAATACTCGCATGAGCGAGGAACAACACAGTAAAACAAATGTTTACAAAGTTTAGCTATGAATAGGAAGGGTATGGTTTCATAATTATAGGCGAAATCAAGGTTTGTAATGGCTGTCTTTAATTGGTAGCTTTATCAGTTTTGTGCGGTTTTTTGTTGATGTAGAATTTGTATGGTTTATTTGATTTGTCGACTGTGATTAGTCCTTTTTTAGCCAGTCGTTTGAGTTCTGTTCTGACGAAGCTTTGCGGTTCCTTGATTTTTTGGGTTATGCTTTTGACTGTGTTGTTTCCTTTCTCGATTTCTTTTGTAAGGGTTATCTCGATTAGCTTTTTCTCCGCGGCGTCCCTCAAGGGTTTTTCGATTGGGGATTCGATGTGGTACTTTTCTTTTAGGTCGAGTAGGTTTTGGTAGAGTGCGCTTTCCCATAGGATACCCGAAAGGGTTGTTTGGTTTTGGCATTCTTGTTTTATGGTTTTCCAGTCTAAGCCGGATTCTGCGAGCAATCTAATGTCGTCGAGGTCCGCTTCTCGTTCGGTTATTCCTTTGAAGAGGAATATGTCTTCTTTTGAGGCAATCTGGATTTTCAGTTTTCGTTTAGCCCATATTTCGTGTGCTCGTGTTTTCATTGCGTCTGAGAAAGTTAGGGCGTTGCAGACTTTCTTAACGAATATGTCCCATCTGAAGCCGTCTGCGTTTTCCAGGATTTCGTTGGCTCGCATTTTGTTGTAAGCTCTCGTGATTACTACGGAATCGGGGTTCTTGTAGTCCAGACTCTTAAGCGCGGTTGTCAGAGTTTTCAGTTTTTCTTGATTATCTAGTATTATGTCGATATCTTTGGTGGCGTCTTTGAGACCGTAGAATGCCATTGCTCCGCCGCCTATGAGGAACATGGTGATAGGCTGGTTTATCTTGGAGGTTAATTTGCCGAATTCTTGTTGTAGGTAATTCTTGTTGAATGAGCGGCGTTTCGCCATTTAGTCCACCTTGTAGTCTCTTGCTTTTTCCATAAATTCGTTCCAGGTGGGGAGCATCTCGCTGGTTCTTTCGTGTGTTGTTAGGAATTGGAGCATGCTGATTATGAGGTTCTTGAGGGACAGTCTTTCGGCTTCTTGAAGCAGGAATGGCTTGTCTATTTTTCGCTCCGTTTTTTTGAGCATTAAGAGAGCATAGGTTGTGTACCGTATACTGTTGGGTTCTATTAACAGCGTGTGGAGTACGGCGTCCTCTGGTCGGATCGTCTCTTTGGTTGTGGAGTAAAAATAGATGTCGTATTCAGAGAACAGCGGAAGGTCGTATTCGTGAAATATGGAGGTCGCCGTCTTGTGGAAGCTCTTAGATGGTGGTTTGGCGTTCTTAGGGGCTCTGACTATAAATTCCATATCCTCTTGCCATAGGATGACTGCGTTTTCTGAAAGTGCTTTGGAGAGTTTGATTGCGAAGAATCGTTGGTATTCTTTAAGAAAGTCGGTTAGAATTGAGAAGCGTGGGTTGATCTTGTATGTTTTTTCTGTTTGGATGATTATGCCCAGTGCTTTTAGGTTTTTAAGGTGACGCCAGAGCGTGGCCTTTGAGAATTTGACCAAGTTGGCTCCTGAGGTGGTGAGTGTTTGGAAGAGGATTTCGACTGTTTTGCCAGTTAGGATATTTTGCCAGTCCATATGATCATAAGTCATCAATAAGTCTCTGAGGAGCGATGCGTGTTTTGTGTCGTTGAAGTAGGCGTATTTTCTGTTTCCTTCCCTGACAGTTAGTATTAGTCCTTTTTTCAACAGCTTCTTTAAGTTATGAGAAACAAGAGCGGGCTTGAGTGAAAGTGATTTCTCTATCTCGGAAAAAGAGCGCCTTCCCTTAGCGAGTTCGCTAAGTATTCGTATCTCTGATCTGCCGAAAGCATACTCAGCATGCACGGTTTGCATAACGTTTCATATAATTAAAAAGCTATTTAAACTTTTTAATAATCTGAAATAGAAAAAATACCGTTTTGCATTCTTCGTTCAACGTTATGGCTTTTTAGAAGGGATGCATCGTCGCGGATGCGGTTTGTGGTGAATCGAGAAAGCGCCTTCACCGTTTCAAAGGATGAACGCATACTGGCATAAACAGCTCGGATGGCATTTCATAAAGTGGAAAAACTACTCCGAGACTTTTTGGTTGGCTTTTGGAGGGCATTGCTGAGCTTAAATAGGTGTTTCATTAGAAAATAATGAAAGGCGTCCGCATGAGAAAGCAATATGATCAAAATGTTGCAGCAAGTCTAATAAAAAGAATGAAAAATGGCGAAACGATTAATGCGTTAAGCAAAGAAACTGGAGTACCTCGAACGACATTATGGAGATGGAGAGAGGGTCTATCATTTCCTACAAGCGGCATATCCAAGAACTATCCAGAGTACTATAGGAAGAACAAAGAAGATATTATTAAAAGAGTAAAAAAGAACCGCTACGACGGCAAATATTTTGGCATTCTCAAAAGAGATAACTATCGATGTGTAGTTTGCAGTCAAAAGTCCTATTTGAAAATACATCATAGAGACGGCAATCGTGACAATAACGCAGAAGGAAACCTCGTGACTACCTGTCATCGTTGCCATCGAATAATTCATTTGTCCGCAAAGGTGCTGAATAGAATTCCTCCGTATGACAAAATCTACGAAATGGCAATTGAGCTCAATCGTAAAGCTTTTTAATTATATGGAACAGAAAAATATGGTTCTTCAACATTTTACCTGTCGGATGCCAATTGACAGCCTATTTATAAACTGCTTGTCAATCCATTTCCAAGCTTTTATTAAACACCATCAAAGGGTCGATTATAACAATCATAACAAAATTGACAAAACCACCTGGGGAGAGATTCCACGCGGAAAAAGGATAGGGGGTAGGGGCTGCTGGAAAGTATATTTGGACTAGTTTTTGGATGGCTGAATTTAGGCATCAGTTTGATGATGGGTCGTTTCGGTTTTAAAGAACAACAACATGCGTTTTCCCGGAAAATTGCTGTTTTTGTTCTTCTCCCAAACGTCTTATCGGCTTTTTTCAGCTAGAGATTAGCCTGATAGAGCAGTGTAGCACAATTAGATGGTGCTATCGCGCATCTCAGTTGCCATCAAGTTCATCTTCGATCTGCTCAAACTCTTTAGCGATGGGCAAGGTCTTCATCAGCGCCTTTTCGATATCCCTCTGCTAACAATTTGTTTCGGATTTTTTCTTCGAGTTCAACTTAAGGAATCATCCTCGTTCATGCCTTTATATATTTTTTCGCAGTTTGAGCGCTGCTTAGGATCTGTTTGTGTTTGGATTGAAAATGCCCTTTGTAGGATGCCATTGCTAGCGTATCCTATGGTCTTGTGTCTAAAGTAGTCAAGAATGGCTTTGGTTTCGTAACTCGTTTCTTTGGTTGATAGAATGAAGTTGTAGATATCTTCCCAAGTAACTCGCCCAAAAGTTCTTTTCTGACGCTCTGTCTCCGGCTCTTCTATGAAATCGTGCATGACCTCTATGTCAAAGCTGGCTTACTTCCACAGAAGCCCGTGGGCAGATGCTACGAATTGCGCGTCCACAGCATACGCAAATTCTTCAGAACCCAACTCGCCGCCTTAGGCGTTCAAACAGACTACATCGAGTACATGATGGGCCACAAAATCAGCACCTACCATGACATCCAGATGAAAGGCATAGAATACCTACGCGGCATCTACGCAGCATCAGGTTTGAGCATTAAGCCGAAAACGCGAGTCACCAAAATCGACGCGCTCAAAGAAATCATCCGCGCATGGGGACTAAACCCAGAAGAAATCCTCACCAGAGACGCCCTAACAAGACCCAACGCAACAATTATAGGACGAGAAAAGCTAGAAGAGAACCAACTTCACCAGCTAAGCATAGCGCTCAAACACAGTTGCTTAAAGAAATGCGAGACGAGCAAAATGGAAATGCAAACAGAACAAATCAATAAAAAGTACAAATTACACTCCAGAGGAAAGTTTTCCGAGCAACAGTGTCAGACTAGATTATTAAGTGCGATTTGTCATGGTTAGCCTCAAAACCGAAGAGGAAAAAGACGCATGTTCAAGCCGAAGATTGGCGTTTCGATGCTTCACACTTTAGGCGAACCCTTCAACGTGATGCTCAAGCAGTTAGCCAAGGTCGAAACCGAATACGTCGAAATTGTGGATGATGGTTTTCACACGCTCAACAAGCAAAGAGTCAAAGCCTTAAACGAAATCGCGCAAAGCCACGGCTTCAAGTACACGTTTCACTGCCCTTTCGCCGACATAAACATTGCCTCACCAAGCAAACCCATGCTAAACGCCTCGCTAAAGCGCCTAAAGCAATCGATGGCTTACGCCAGACAATTGAACGCGGAACTGTGGGTTCTGCATCCCGGGTTGATAACTGGCATCACGTCGTTTTATCCTGGAAGCGACTGGAAACAAAACGTCCACAGCATACGCGCACTGCACGAGCCCGCAAAAGAATACGGCTTACGCATCGCTATCGAGAATCTGCCGCAAAAATACGGTTCCATAATGAAAACTCCCGAAGACTTCAAACGGCTCTACGCGGAAACGGGCTTAACCGACATCGGCATCGTCCTCGACACTGGGCACGCAAACCTTGAAGCCCAAACCGAACCGTTCCTGACACAGTTGCCAGACAAAATTTACGAATTGCACCTTAGCGACAACATGGGTGAACAAGACCAGCACTTAGGAATCGGCTACGGAAAAATCAACTGGCAACGCCTTGCGCAAAGCCTGAAGCACATAAGTTTCGCTGGAACCGTCATGGTAGAATCCGTCTACAACGTGCCAGAAAGCCTCACGAAACTACGGCAGCTACTCGCTTAACGGCAACTCCAGCTCCATGAAATCCTCAGCTACAACAACGTTGCCAAAAACTTTTTTCGCCTGCTCCAACAGCAAAGCAGAATCCGCATAACGAGCACTCAGATGAGTCAACACAAGCATCTTCGCTTTTGCTTGTTTGGCTTGCAAAGCCGCTTGTTCAGGCGTCGAATGCCCATCTTCCAAAGCTTTTTCGCTTAACTCATCGTCAAAGGTTGCTTCGTGAACAAGCAAATCTGCACATGAAGCGAACTCGGCAAAACCCTTAAACGGTCTAGTGTCGCCTGTGTAAACGATTTTTCGTCCACGCCTCATTGGACCTGAAACTTCCTCAGGCTTCACCACTTTTCCATCCGCAAGCGTAACCGTTTCACCATGCTGAAGTTTCGACCACAAAACACCTTCAGGAACACCAAGCGCTTGAGCTTTATCAGGATAGAATTTTCCTGGACGAGGTTTCTCGACGAAAGCGTAAGCTAAAGTGGGCATTACATGATTTGCCCAAGCCGCTTCCACAATGTATTCGCTTTCGCTGCAGATTACACCTGCATCTAGGATTTCGTGGATTTCGACGGGAAACGTCAATCCGAACTGCAACGATTCCTTGACGCTTTCCAAGAAATGCTTTATGCCTTCAGGCGCGTAGACTTCGAGTTTCGCTTTGCGGTCCATCAAAGCCATCGTCTGCAACATCCCTGGCAAACCGAGAACGTGGTCGCCGTGCAGGTGTGACAGGAAAACTTTCATCCGCTTGTGAAAACCGACTTTTGCACGAATCATCTGCCGCTGCACGCCTTCGCCGCAGTCGAACAGGAACAGCTCGGTTCCGCGTTTTAGGAGCGTTGCTGGCAAGTTTCGCTTCTCTGTCGGGATTGCTCCTGAAGTTCCTAGGAAGACAACGCGAATGCTCATTTGCTGTTACTCCTTCTTCTGGAACACGGCAACCTCACGCGTCAGCGTCCTATGCACATATGCGAAATTTGATTCCACATGCGCGTAGCCTAAGGCTTTGCCGAGTTCCGCGATATGTAGTGTTTTGGGTGAAGCGATACAAATCCGTTGCCCCTTGCCCAGAAGTGTGTGCGCTGATTTTAGGACTGCTTCAACAATGGCTTTCGTGTTGGATTTCAGGGTAGTTGCGCTTTTGCCATATGGTGGGTCAGTGACGACGCAGTCAACCCTTGTTAAGGGAAGTTTGCGTGCATCCGCCATGATTAAAGCTTCAATGCTTATGCCGAAGTGACGGAGATTTTTTTTGGCACCTCTTATCATTCGTCGTTGCACATCTGCGCCTATGGGGTTGCAGCCGATTAACGCAGCTTCGAGCATAGTTGTTCCTGTGCCGCAGAAAGGGTCCAGAACGATCTCGCCTGTTCGGGGTTGGGCTAAGTTCACCATGCATCTTGCGAGTTTGGCGTTCATGGCTGACGGGTGGAAGAACGGTTTTTTGCGTGGTCTGCGTTCCACGAACGGTTTAGGCTGGATTTCAGCGAGTCGCAAGCCGAAGACGAGTTTGTGGTCTGTGAGGATGCCGAAGAAAGTTTTGTCGGGTTTTTTGAGGTTTACGCTGGTTTTCTTGGTGTGTTCGAGGATGTGTTTGCCGAGTTGGCGTTCCAGCCTCATTGTGTCGTCTTTTGTGGAGTACTCTTTGATCCGTCGTATGCGGACAGCAAAAGTTTCATCTTCTTTGAGCACCGCTTGAAAGTCTGCTGCTTCTGCCGCTTGGGTAATGGCTTCGTCGTTTGCTTCGGAAGTGAATAGTTCAAGCGCGCAAACCCGTGTGTACGCTGACCTGCGTTGCACCTGTTTTACGCTTTCCACGTCTGCCGTGAGCCTTGCAGTTTGGTCCAGCTTCTCCACCAAGCAATAAGTGAAGCCTTCGGCTTCGAGGATGGCTTTTAGTTCGGAGAATGATAGGGTTTCGTATTCGCCGCTTAAGAGGAAAAAGAGCTTGGCCACATTATAGCGCCTTCAACGCTTCGCTTATCAACGGTGCAAGCGAAACTTTGCTGTTTTTTCCTGGAACGCTGTCTGTGGCTACGATTTCTTCGACGCCTGAGTCTAGGATGCGTTTTTCTGCGTCGCCGATTAGCAAGCCGTGGACGCATGCGGCATAGACTTGTGCTGCGCCTTGTTCTTTGAGGATTCTTGCTGCGCCGACGATTGTTCCGCCTGTGCTGATTATGTCGTCGAAGATTATGACCGTTTGTCCTTTCACGTTTAGATGCGTGCCTGTTTGGGTTGTTTGTCCCGTATGTCTATCGCGTGTTTTCTCCAAGCTTCCTGCTTCGCCGCGTAAAAATTGCTGCGCCTGCTGAGCGATGTACATTGCTCCTTTGTCTGGTGCCAAAGCGAAGGCGTTTTTGCAGCCTTTTTTGACGAAGTATTCTGCTAGGAGTGGGATTGCGCTGAGATTTTTCGTTGGAAATGGGAACTTGCCCAGAGCGGTTTCGGAGTGGATGTTCACGGTTATTAGCTGGTCGATTCCTGCGGCTTTTAGCATTGCAGCTACGGTTTCGATACTTACGTTTTCGCCTTCCAAGAAAATTTTGTCTTGCCTAGCGTAAGCCAGGTACGGCACGACTGCGGTGACTTTTTTTGCGCCGTTCCGTTTGGCAGCGTTTGCCATGAAAGCGAGTTGCACGAGGTTTGTGTCTTGCGGTTTGCTCGTAGTATGCACAATCGCCGCATGCTCATCTTCCACACTGCCTTCCAAACGGACGTAGGATTCGCCATCAGGAAAAACCTTGGAAACCACAGGCACTTTCTCGAAACCCGCTAACTCAGCAACCTTTTCACCCAGCTCCTTAGAGGATGGCCCAAGAATAATCTTCATCTTCCTTCCCTTCACACGCAAATTATTCGAGCTTTAGGTTTATCCTTTGAATACATTTTAACTTATCCATCAACGCCGTGATACTAGTGCTTCGAAGATACCCTCACTCTATTAATAGAGCAACTGAGCGAGGGTAGACTCTCTACTGGTTTCTACAAAAGATCGCTATTAATCAATCCAAAACAAGAAGAATCTACGGCTTCTCATAAAGGTAAATAGTGTGCGACGGATAACCCATCTGCGGATTCTCGCAGAAATTCTCCACCTTCAGCGGCTTCCAACCGATAATCTCGTAATCGTGTGAAACCACCCTCACTCCCTTCTTAAGCTCAGCATCCAACTTCGGTCTGATCTTCTCGTTCGCGCTCGTCGTCAAATACAGGAAAACCACGTCAGCCGAAGTCAAGTTCACGCCAAACATGTCGCCGTTCACGATCGTAACTCTATCTGCCAACCCGTTGTCGTTTATTGTGCTCATCGCTTTCTTCGCCAAGTCTTCCCTTAGCTCAACGCCTACTCCTCGGGCGCTGAAAGTTTTCGCAGCCATTATCACTGTTCTGCCGTCTCCCGCGCCCAAATCGAAAAGGACTTCGCCAGGCTTCAACTCAGCCAGCTTTAGCATGTGTTGGATGACAATAACTGGGCTTGGAACGAAAGGAGCAATGAACAGCCTACGCGCCTCCGATAACGGTAAACATCATCCATCATTTTCCTTAAAGACTTTGCGCTTAAATTACGCCACGTACGTTTCCCGCTTCGGCGTTGGACGTTTGGCTTCTCCGCATTTCACGCAGCTTTGAGCGCACAACTCTAGGTATCGCTCTTCGTCTTTTGTTCCGATCGCTTCTGTGGCCCGTTGGCACATTTCGCTGGGTTCGGTGCAGCCTTCTTCTTTGCAGAGCCCTGAGATGTATTTGCATATGTCTTGGACATCTTTCGGTTCTAGAACGGCTCTGTTGGTGCGCACGAGAAGGCAGAGTTCCCTTGCCATGACGCATGTTTTAACGTATTTGACGCGTTCAAGAACTTCCTGACGCATCTTTTTTCTGCTTATCTCCACGATTTAGGTCTCCCTGCAACGAGATTAAGGCTTATGCACATTTACGATGTCTTCAGTTTAAAAGGTTGCTGTTAAAACTGCCTCGGGGCCAGAAGCCTGACTTGAATCAGAAACAGCTTTTCGAAATCCTTGATTATCCTATCGAATAATCTTTCACAGGTGATTTTATGCCGATATACATTCTTTTGTCTACACTTACTTCTGAAGGCAGGAGAACCATCAAAGAAAGACCTGAAAGAATAAAGGAAGTCAACAAGGAAATAGAGGCTTTCGGCGCTAAAGTTCTTCAGCAATACTCAGTTTTGGGGCGATACGACTTCGTCAACATAGTAGAAGCGCCTAATAACGAAGTCATAACGCGGGTATCAATCGAGTTAGGTTCGCGCGGGACCGTGCACATCATGAGCATGCCAGCCACATCGATAGATGAGTTCATTGAGATGATAAAGAAATAGAGACTATGTTGGAGGTGGAAACGGAAAATGCCGGAAGAGGTTAAGCGGGTTCATTGCTCAATCTGCGGGAAAATAAGCCCCGTGGAAGCGACAAATTTTGAACAGCGAATGGCATGGTTACGTAGGCACCGCAAGGAATCCCATCCTGAAGATTTCAGAAAGAGCGTGAAGAAAGCAATCGAAACAAAAGAAGAGAAAAAGTAACCTAATAAACCTAAGAAAACAAAACTATTTTTTTATCCGAACCTTCGGCTCAGCGCTTTACGTTCCGCTTCCATGACGAGCTCATAAAACCTATCTGACGGCTTAGGCTCCTTCTCCAACAATGCAACGGTATCCTTTATCGCGATTTTTCTCGCGCTTAATGCCACTGCCGCAGGCTTGCCGTACTTCGCCATCAACTCCGCGGTATCAACCGCATACTGTCGTAGCTTCTCCTCAGCTTTCGCCAGTTTCTCGCCCTTCTTATCAACTAGCGATAGCGTTTTTTCCTCTTCCACCTTCAGGAAC
>DATEAU010000158.1:0-7853 GCA_035288165.1 Bathyarchaeia archaeon | reverse complement strand
GCTCAGCTCTACGGGTATCGTGAAGTAATAACGCCCGTAATTGAGCCTTACGAGCTTTTGAGCGCCAAGTCAGGCGAAGAAATCCGCCAGCGCATGTTCACCTTCAAAGATTTGGGCAACCGAACCGTGGCTTTACGACCTGAATTCACTTCGTCAGTCGCCCGTTTAGTCACGACATCGCTCAAGAACGAGCCTAAACCCCTTCGAACATTTTCCGTTGGTAGCGTCTACCGTTACGATGAACCCCAAAGGGGACGGTACAGGGAGTTTTACCAATCAGATTTCGAACTCATAGGCACCAGCAATCCAGAAGCCGACGCGGAAATAATACTGCTTACAGACCGCTTGATGAGAGCTGTGGGCTTGCGGAACTACGCCTTCAAACTCGGGCATGTCGGCGTCATCAGAGGAATCCTGACTCAGGAAAACGTGGATGAGAAAACCCAGAATGCCATCCTGCAGCGCATGGACAAGAAGGAATTTGAGGAAGCGTTCAAACTGGTCGAATCCGAAGAGTGCCTGTCTACTCTTAGGGGCTCGCTGGAACTGAAAAGCGACGACGTTTTCAAAACGGTAGAGAGGATAAAATCGCATGTTGAGGGTTACTGCAAAGCTGCCGAGTCGGCTGAAGACTTAAAGAGCATTCTGAGACTCGTCACAGAAGGCGGATGCCCCGTCCAAACCGTTGAGCCCACATTCGCCAGAGGACTTGAGTATTATACGGGCATGATTTTCGAGGTCTACATTCCTGAGTTGGATATAGCTTTAGGCGGCGGCGGACGATACGACAAGCTCATCGAACTGTTCGGAGGCGAACCCACGCCTGCGACGGGTGTTGCGCATGGACTGGACAGGATTGTGCTAGCGATGCAGACGCAGAAGACAACTCCGACGACGGAGCGAAAAAAAAGAGTGGCAGTAGTCCCCATCAACGAAGCATTGAAAGGTGAAGCGCTGAGGATTTCGCAGATGCTAAGGAACGCTGGAATATCGGCGGAGCTTGAGGTTATGGGGCGCAAGATGAACAAGGCGTTGGAAGACGCGGACAGACGAAAAATGGACTACGCAGTGATTGTGGGCGAAAGAGAGCTGAAACAAAGCGCTGTTGTTGTTCGCGATTTGGCGAAAAGAGAACAGGCTGTTGTTGAGATTGCGAAACTCTCGAAAACAATAATTGGTTAAAATAGAAACAAAAAGGTTGGTTGATCCTCAAAAAGAGGCTTCATGTCTTTAGAGTCGTTTGATGTATCGGTTGACTTCCCACTCGGTTACCTGCGTGCGGTAGAGGTCCCATTCTTTCCGTTTCTCGGTCAGGAAGTTCTCGAACGCCGTTTCTCCAAGGGTTTCGCGCATGAGTTCGCTGCTTTCCAGTTCCTCCAAAGCTTCCTTCAACGATTCGGGCAATGAAACAATGTTTTTGGCGGCTCTCTCTTCGTAAGTCATGTGGTAAACGTTCAATTCCACTGGGTCGCCTGGGTCAATCTTCTTCTGTATGCCGTCTAACCCTGTCGCTAGGAGAACTGCGAACTGGAGGTACGGGTTTCCTGACGGGTCGGGGCAGCGAATTTCGCATCTTGCAGCAGCTTTTCTTCCTCCGAAGTTGGGAACACGAATGAGTGGTGACCTGTTCTTGTGCGCCCACGCAAGGTACACTGGCGCTTCGTAGCCTGGAACCAACCGCTTGTACGAGTTGGGCCATGACGCTAGAACCGCGCACATTTTTCGTCCGTTGGCTAATTGTCCGCCAATGAAGTTCATCGCTAAGGCAGAGAGGTAGCCTTTTCCTGCGTCGCTGGAGTAGAACATGTTTTCTTTCATGTCTTTGCTCCATAAGCTTTGGTGGGTGTGCATTCCTGAACCGTTTATGCCCCCGAAGGGTTTCGGCATGTAAGTGGCGATGTAGCCGCTCATGGCAGCAGTGACTTTGGTAATCATCCTCATGGTTATGGTTCGGTCGGCAGTCACTAATGCCTCATCGTATTTGAAGTCGATTTCGTTCTGTCCCAAAGCCACTTCATGGTGCGATATCTCGATCTCTATGCCAAACAGTTCCGCCGTGTCACATATGTCTCGTCGGAGATCGTCGGTGAGGTCGCCAGGGTGATAATCGAAGTAGCCTGCCATGTCTATCGGCGTGGGTAGCTGGCCACCGTTTTCTTTTACGATGAAGAATTCTTGCTCGGGAGCGCAGATATAATTGTAGCCTGCCTTGTTGCATTTAGCTATGGCGCGTTCAAGTATGTATCGTGGGTCGCCTTCGAAACGCTTGTTTTGCGGAGTGTAGATGTCGCAGATGAGTCTGCAGGAGGATTTCTCCTTTGGTCGCCAAGGCAAAACAGCAAATGTGGTGGGGTCGGGGAAAAGCACCATGTCTGATTCTTCGATTGGTCGGTAGCCTGTGATTGATGAACCGTCGAAGGATTGGCCGTTATCGAAAATGCTCTCGATATTTTTGGATGTTACAGCAAGATTCTTGATTATGCCGTTTATGTCGGTGAACTGGAGTCTAACGAACTTGATTTGTTGGTCTGTTATTTGTTTGACTACGTTTGTTACGTTTTTCTTCCAAATGGCGTCTTTGAAATTTTTCATTCAATCATCCTCAATCAACATTGGTCGTATTTTCAGATGTTATGGAAATGACATTTATCATAAACATATTTAAGTTTATCGCTTTATTTCGTAAATAAACGTTCAGGCTACATGTGATTTACTGAACTATTGTGTTGCATGCCTGATTGCGCTTAGGACGAAAGTAAAGGGAGAATCATCCTTCTCTGCGCAGGAAATCTCCCACATCCGAGATATTCTTCACGACAGCTGCTCCTTCTTTGGCGTCCAAATTCCCTGTTATTCTGCCGAATCCAAGGCACTCACCGAATTTGTTGAGAACTAGCGTGTGGTCGCCTTTTCGCTTCGACCCGTGCACAGCTGTTATCTTGTTGCTGAAGATGTCTCTGCCGCAGATGAAGAGCCACGCCGCTTTTTCGTCAATGATGACTTTGTTAGCTTTGGTCTCTGCAAGCATGGTTAATAGGTTGAAGCTTGGGAAGAATTTTGGGTCCTTAGCTTTTCCCAGGTACTTTCCAGCGTAGAAGAAATCTTTTCTTGCGATGCCTTGCAGTTTTTTGTTCAAAAGGTAATATCGTCCTTCTCTCTCCACGACGAGGCGCGGGTCGAGAACAAACTTTGCGTTTACTCTCGTGGCAAAATCAGTTATAGGTTTCGTCAATTGCTGTTCCTCCGCTTCACGAGTTTGCAGACAAAGAAGCCTTGCGTTTCACCTGGCCATACTCTCCTGCAATGTCTAATTGAGTTGTCAAGTCGTTGCCCGAAAACGTCGGTTAATCCTTCTTGCCCGTGACAATCCACATTTTCTATTCGTAGGTTCAGGTTTTTTGTTGCCCAGTCCATGTTTAACTCGTCTTCTTCAGGCTCCAAAGAACACGTTGAATAAACGATTTCGCCACTGTCCTGCAGGCACTTTATGGCTTCGGTAAGTATTTCTCTTTGGACCTTCGCGTTCCGCTCGACATCTTTGATGGTTCTTCGTGTGAACCAGGCTTGGTCGGAGGTGAAGTTCCCCGAACACGGAACGTCCAAGAGTATTCGGTCGAATTTCAGCTTAAGTCCCGAAGCCTGTCTAGCGTCACGGTTGTAAACCACTGCGTTGCCGATGTGGCAGCGTTCCAGATGATTCGACAAAGCCGCCAAACGTTGTTTTTCAACGTCTAACGCTACGATCGCTCCCGTGTTGCTCATTAAGTCTGCGAGCTGGACTGTTTTTCCGCCTGGCGCAGCGCATGCATCCAGCACCATTTTATCCTTCAGGTCGGTGAAAACTGTTGCTGGGATTTGGGCGGCAGCTTCCTGAATCGAATACAATCCCAGAAGGTACTCTGCGGTTGCTCCTACAGAGACTTTGGAACGTTGAACCCAGTAACCTTGTTCTAGAAAAGGGATTTTTTTCAGCTGGACGCCGCCTGCCGCCAGTCTGCTTTCTAAGTTTTTCCCTTTCGCATTCGACGTGTTAATCCTGATTGCTTGTTTCGGTGAAGCGTCTTGGAAATTCCAGCCCATCTGTTCGTAACGGTTAACGAAAAATTCCTTGCTCGACATCAGGTTTAATGGTCGTGAAGTGGGTTAAAAGCTTTTTTTGAGAGGTGTCGGGAGAAGAATTTGCGGATTTCTTCGGCTATAATTACCGCGATTGGAAGGAGGGCTAGGTATGCCCAGTCATTTAGGTTCAAAGCTGTTGTGCCGAACAGACCCTGAAGGAAGGGAACGTAAAGAATAAGCGACAGAATGGAAAGCTGTCCTGCAATTCCTACGAGTATCCACTTGTTTGCTCTTAGGCTTGTTCTGAAAATAGACTGTTTCGAAGTCCTACAGGCGAGAACGTTTCCCACTTGAGCTACGACTATTCCAGCGAAAGTCATCGTTGTGCCCTTGATGTAGATCAAGCTGTTGGAAGGCAAAGGCATCCCGAAGCTCCAGCCTCCAGCCGACCAAACGGCGAGACAGCCAATCATGGCTCCGACGGCAGTTACGACGCCGATGTACTGTGAGCGAAAAAGGACTCTCGACGTAAAGAGTCTCTCCTTAATGCTTCGCGGCGGCTCCTGCATTATTCCCTTTTCAGGCGGTTCTCGACTTAAGGCTAAAGAGGGAATCACGTCTATTCCCAAGTCTATGGCGAGAATCTGCACGACAAGAAGTGGTAAGGGTATCCCTAGAAAAGCGTACAAGAGAAATGGCACAAGCTCTGCCCAATTGTGAGAGAAAACGTAAACGATGAACTTTCGAATATTTTCATAAATCGCTCGACCTGACTCCACAGCCTTAACGATTGATTCAAAGCTATCGTCAAGGAGCACAATATCAGCTGCTTCGCGGGCAACATCGGTTCCAGAAAGCCCCATCGCAACGCCAACATCCGCCTCCTTCAATGATGGCGCATCATTCGCTCCGTCACCTGTAACGGCCACGATTTCGCCGCTTTTCTTCAACACCTTGACGATGCGGAGCTTCTGTTCTGGGGAGACTCTAGCGAAGATTATGTTGCCGCTTTTTACTGCGTCCACGATGCCTTCGTCGGGTAAAGTTTCCAAGTCAACACCGCGGATTACGTTGCAGCATTCCCGCGTCACTATACCTACTTCTCTTGCCACGACCTCGGCCGTTGGACCATAATCGCCCGTGATTATCACGGTTTTGATGCCTGCTTCCTTTGCTTTCTCTACTGCTTCGCGTACTTCCAGCCGCGGAGGGTCCATCATGGCAGCCAAACCGACGAAAGTCATTTCTTCTTCGACTGATTTGGCTTTTGAGTAACCGTTTTTAGGCAGAACCTTACACGCTGCCGCTATAACACGGAGTCCTTCGTTGGCGAACTCGCTTATCTTGCTCTCAATCAATTGTAAGTTTTCGCTTGTCAGGTTTTCTAAAATGTTATTTACGAGGATTTTGTTGCAGATTGATAAGATGCTTCGTGGAGCGCCCTTCGTGTAAACGTAAATTTCCCCGTTAAGCTGGTGGACGGTGGTCATTCTTTTCCGTTCGAAGCTGAAGGGAATAATGTCAATTATCGGCTTCCTATTCAGAGCATCGTCGATGATTACGTCAGACTTAAGGGCGGCTACAATCAATGCTCCGTCAGTCGGATCGCCAATGACAGTCCAAGTTTTGTTTCGGTCGGTAGGAGGCTCGATTTTGGCGCCGTTGCACAGAGCAGAGATTTCAAGGAGTTTTTCTATCTGTGCAGCTTCTTTTTGTTTCAATTGTTCGCCATTTATCGTAAAATCTCCCACGGGCATGTAGCCTAATCCTGAGACTACCACGATTTGGTCCTTAACCCAAAGTTTCTTGACGGTCATCTCGCCCTTGGTGATTGTACCTGTTTTGTCGGTGCAGATCACTGTCACGCTGCCCAAAGTCTGGACTGCGGACAAACGTTTGACGAGAACGTTTTGTTTCACCATTTTCAATACGTTTATCGCCAGAGCGCTTGAAACAGTAACCTGTAATCCTTCAGGGACCAAGCTGATCATTACCCCAATCATGAATAGAATGCTGGTGACGTAGTCGAGGTGGAGCCAAACTATGCTCGCCACGAAAAACGCGAGACCAACAGCGACTGCTAAGACGAAATCGTATTTTGCCATGCGCTCGATTTCCTTGTGCAGAGGACTTGTTTCTTCCCGTACTGTTTGAGTCAAGTTAGCGATCTTGCCAAACTGCGTTCCCATGCCTGTCATAGTTACAACAGCTTTTCCTTGACCCTTCGCCACGCTGGTACCCATGAAAACAAGGTTCGGCGAGTCCAAGTACGCTTTATCCATGGTTTTCCCGGGTTCCATTGACCTTGGCTGCGGTTCAGATTCACCCGTCAAAGGCACGTTGTTCGTCCACAAGTCAAAAGCTTCAGTTAAACGCGCATCTGCTGGTACACGGTCGCCTTCCTCCAAGACAATGATATCGCCGGGCACGATTTCCTTCACAAGTATCTTGGTGAGTTCGCTGCCGCGGATGACTTTGGCGTATTCGGGCATCCAGTTTTTTAGGGTTTGCATGGCTTTTTCGGCGCGTGACTCTTGGAAAAGACTAAAGAAAACGTTGAGGAGGACAACTGCTAAGATGCCGATGCTTAGCTCAGGCATGCCGCCTATTGCCGCGAGAGCACTTGCCACAAGAAGCAATATGCCGAACAGATCTTTGAAGTGCCCGATGAGCCTGTAAATGATTGATGTCTGCTTTTTTTCAATGAGCATGTTGAAGCCGTGGGTTTTAAGGCGCTGAAGAGCCTCCACAGTAGTTAATCCGTTCGGCGAAGTGTTGAGTTCGTCGAAAAGTTCCTGAAGAGGCATAGAAGCAGCTTTTTCCAACTACAGTCCCGCCAAAACTTGAACACGCGAGTTATGGACCACGACCACAATCATAGATTGTAGTGGCGGCTAAGAAAACGCGGAGCAACGAACCTTTTCTTTCAAGCAGTGCGGTTTGAAGGCACATTATTATCCTCAACGATTAATATCCTTCATACAACAAGGATTTACCTTTTAATGCATCGTTCTCTGCTAAGGGTAGAAAGGGTGCATTTAAACTAATCGGATACAAAGGTCCGTTTCCCATTACCGAAAAACGATTCCAGTCTGCCACGGGTAAATTGCAGATTCAATTTAGTCAACAAAACATTCCCTGAACGTTTGGCATAAAGTTAATAGGCGACAGTTTTCATTTCCATGTAGCTTATCAATTTAAGCGAGAATCAGAAAAATGTTTCAATCATATGTTCAAATTAAACATGTTTCTCACAATTCTAGGCTGGAGAATGAATAATTATGGCACGTTATAGACAAACAGAAGAAATAGTCAAACTGATGGATAATCCAGAAATTATCAGGAACACCAGCATAATCGCTCACGTCGACCATGGCAAAACTACGTTGTCGGATAGCCTCTTGGCTGCCGCAGGCATAATCAGCACACAAACAGCTGGGCAAAAACTGTTTCTGGATTCGTGGGATCTGGAGCAGAAACGTCAAATGACCGTTTTCGCGTCAAACGTCAGTTTAACCCACACGTTCAATGGGAAGGATTACCTCATCAACCTGATCGATACGCCGGGTCACATTGACTTCAGTGGAGCAGTCACCCGAAGCCTCAGGGCAGTGGACGGCGCCCTCGTAGTTGTGGACGCGGTTGAAGGCCCTATGACTCAGACTGAAACCGTTTTGATGCAAGCCCTCCGCGAACGCGTGAAACCGATTCTGTTCATCAATAAGGTTGACAGGCTCATTAAGGAAATTAAGCTCACGCCCGAAGAAATCCAACGCAAATTCGCGAAAATCCTG
>DATEAU010000157.1:0-4717 GCA_035288165.1 Bathyarchaeia archaeon | reverse complement strand
ATGGCGCAGAAAAGAAGTCACCGAATACATGGCACAAGTCAGCGAACGAGTACGCGACCGCGCAAAGAAAAAATTCGTCATCGGCGTCCTCCCAGACCCAGTCACCAACTACGAACGATTCGGCGTAAACTTCGACGACCTCGCCCCACTAACCGACGAATTCCTCGTTGTCATGTTCAGCAAAAACTACGCCACACCATGGTACTGGGAAATGCTCACCCGCAACTTCAAAAAACTCTTCAAAGAAGTCCCACTAAACATCAGCCTATACGTATTCGGACCAGGCGACGACCCACGAGAAGTCCCCACAGCAAGCGAACTCCTAACCGTCTCATGCCGCATGGCACGCGCAGGCGTCGACAACATCCTCTACCTAACCGAAAGCGCAGAACAACTCCGAACCTTCCAAAAACAAGCAGTCGCACAAGTCGAACTCCGAGATACACTCAGAAGCTACGGCGGCAAACCCGTCCAAGAAGTCCTCGACTTCGTAAAAGGCTGGGAAGGTATCGTTCCAAGCTAACCTTTTTCACCAACACTGAAAAACAGCAAACTAGTCGGTCCAAACAAGGACCCATCCTTTTCTTAATCAAAATCTCGACTTATCACTTCGTGTGCAATTCGAACTCATACGTCGTAAAAGTCCCATCCGTCTGCGGGTAAATCTGCTTTATGAACGCTTTAGCTTCGTCCAAGCTATTCGCGATCGGGATGATTTTCTTGAAGGTTCCCGCGTTAAGCACCTCTTCCAGCCTGCCCTCCTGCCTCCTAAGAATCCTGCCCTTCACAGACTCGTTCCGACCGTTCAAAAAAGCAATTTGCTCACCGTTTTGAGATTTTCCTCTTCTTAACTCCATCGTTTTCCTTCTTGTCCTAATCCACTCGTAAACTTCCTTTTTTGTCAGAAACGCTGGCACAGTCAAGTCCCCTCTAACGTTATTACACCTATTTTTCTTGTAAACATATAAAGCCATTCTGCGGTTCCGAATTTGAATCGAATTTAGAGGGACTGCGACAGGTGAGAAAAACAAATAAAACAGCCTACATAAACGATAGCTGCAGACCAAACCATGATCACGATTGAAGGTATCAATGTACGGGCGAAAACTATTCCGAAACGTCAACTCGTCTCGGCATGGCGAAAACTAACAAGCGAGCTTTTCCCAAGAGTCAAAGCAATCCAGCTAAAAGACGACGACTTCGACCGCATTATCCGACTGAAACGATGCAAAGAAGACGAACTCAGAGAACTAGAAGAATGGAACTCAATCCTCACAACGGAAGGCACAGACGCCTGCATATTTAACGCCGAAGAAAAGTCAGGTTTTGACTTTATGATTTTAGTTCGCGAGAACCCTTATCACAATCTTGACAACATCATTGAACATGAGTTGCTGCACATAATCAGAGGCGACCTGTAAGCAAAGTTTTTTCCAGAGTTTGGTAATTTGAACCCCCAAATAATTGCGACAGCGCAAACCTCATTCTTCACCCAACTGAGAAACGTCAAGAAAGGTATATAACAATGCTATACCTCAAATTCAACGCGTTCACAATTAGAAGACGCTGGTTTTCCCCTTTAGCCAGCTGCCGATAACAGTGAACGAGGAAAAGAAAAAATGAACACACGCGGAAACTTGGAGCTCAAGGCTGAATTGCTCATAAATGGAATTGACGCAACCCCCGAAGCCCTCAAACAGGTTGGACACAAATACAAGGAGCAGAATCATGGGCTTTTCGGTTGGGACTTCGAGAACCACACCGGCGTCGCTTTGCCGGATGATTTCGCCCTTCCAGACGGAACAATTGTTCAGTTCAGAAGGAATCGTCGGTCGAATTTCTCGGTTGACCTGATAAATGAAACGTTAATCCTACGGGATGACAAGACAGAGATATGCAAAGTTGATTTCCTATCTAGACCCCGTTTCTACAATCAGAAGACAACCTCTGGCAACGACATGGTCAAGATTGGACAAATCGGAGGCAAAGATTGCCTGTTCTTCTGCTACCAGAATTATTGCAGCCACTTTTCCAAAAATGAACAATGCCTATTCTGTAATCTGGTTGCAACTTCAGAGACATACGATTCTGTTTTAAGAAAAAAAGATACAGAAGACATTGGGGAAGTAGCCAAGGCAGCTTTCTCTGAAGGCAACGTAAAACACGTGCTGCTTACAGGTGGCTGTTTCAATCATCAAAAAGAAATAGAGCTCGTGTCAAATATCGTCAAATCCATAAAGAAACATACGGATTTTGACAGCGTTCCGGGCACAATTCTCCCATCACCGCCAAAAAGCATGGAAGAGATACAGAAATACCACGATTCAGGCATACAAGCCATCGGGTTCAGCATGGAAATCTGGAATGAAAAGTTATACCAAGCTATTTGCCCTGGAAAATCCAAGAGTGTTAGCCATGAGGCATTTGTTGACTCCATTGAGAACGCCGTCAAAGTCTTTGGTGAAGGCAACGTTTATGGCGTGTTCGTAATGGGGCTGGAACCAAAGGCAACATTCTTAGAAGGCGTTAAGGCACTTGCGGGTTTAGGCGCCAATGTTGTACCCTTTGTATGGTCGCCCAACCCTGGTTCAAAGCTTGAGGGGCACCGAGCGCCCACAAGTAGATGGTATGTCGAGACCGTTCAGGAAGCTGCCGAGATTATACGAGAAGCCAACGTTCCAGCCGGCACCGAAAATCACTGCTACAAATGCGACGGCAATTCCCTGCTCCATGACGCTCTACGCTTGAGAGGAATCAAATAGCCTGACGAGGGTTCACTGGCTCGATTCCAAAATGGAGATATAATATGCAATGCTACCTCTTTTTTCCCAGAGTGCACTGGGGGGATTTGAACCCCCGACCTCTTGAGTGTAAGTCAAACGTTCAACCCAACTTGAACTTAAACTGGAGCCATAATAGCTATATAGTTATGTCGCCATGGTGTTATGCATGCGCAAATACGCGACAATCTCTGTCCCAGTAGATGTCAAAAAACGCCTCGAAAAAGCCAAGGGTGACAAAGAGTGGGGTGACTTTCTCCTCGAACTGTACACCGAGAGAAGACTGCTAAAAAGCAAAAAAGCTTTCGAAGAGGCTGCAAGCCTCCTCACTGCAGAAGACTTGAAGTCGATGACTGAATCAAGTGAGGAATTCAGGGAGAAGTTCACCTTCGCATGACCCTTCTTGACACTGGTATAATTATCGAGATGCTGAAACAAAAAAGGTACAGTCCAGGTGCAATCTCGCCCCTGACACTTATCGAAGTTCTAAGAGGAGTAGAAAGCAAGAAAAGAATAAGAGTCAAGCAATTGCTGGAAGAGAGCTTTTCGGTCGTAAACATAGATAACAGCATTATAGAAACGTACTGCGATATCTACTGCAAACTAAAGAAAGAAGGCACCCCATTACCCGATGCGGATCTCCTCATAGCCGCATCAGCAATGGCTCGCAACCTAATTCTTGAGACAGATGATGAACATTTCCAGCAATTGAAATCTCTCGGCTTAAAACTTAAATGACGACTAGACTTTACTGTTGCTGTGGTGGACTGAGGGGGATTTGAACCCCCGACCTCTTGAGTGCAAGTCAAGCGTTCATACCAGCTGAACTATCAGCCCGTCGATTTCTGGAATCCTTTGCGTTTCCGAGGTATTTAGGTTTTGTTCACTCAAACATAACGTAAAAGGAAAAAGCCCGTCTAAACAAAAAATAAAAAGGATAGAATAAAACGAACATTTAATGGTTAAGCGTTAACGGCTTAGTATCGTCTCGGTCTTGCGGGTCGTTTCTTGGACCAGCACTCGCGGCAGTAAACTGGCCTGGCTGGATCAGGTTTGAACGGTACTTCGCATTCCTGACCGCATTCAGAGCAAGTTGCCTTGTGCATTTCTTTTTCTGCCATGGATTGTTTTCAACTCCTTCTGCTTGTTTATGGGCGCAGAAATCTGTTTCTTGCACGCCGAACCTATGCACCCCATTGAAGGATATAAAACTTGTCATCAACCGTCGCATAGTCTTTCAGTGTGGCTGAACATAAAGGAAGAGTTGAAACATCAGGCTTTTGTGATGTACTGCCGAGTTAATGTGCAGGAGCTTTGCCGCAGTCATACGGTATCTGTGTTGAAAAAGATTTATCTCAATGCAGGCAGACTAACCTACCCACAGGCTACAGAAATCGCGGAGAAACGCGTTGCCGGGGTAGCCTAGCCTGGCTAGGGCGCCAGACTCATAATCTGGAGAACAACGGAGGCCAACGCCCTGTGTCCAGAAGTCGCGGGCTCGAATCCCGCCCCCGGCACCACCTCCTGTCAGCCTGCATCACATTTATAAAAACCAATCCAATAACCAAGAACGGTGAATACTTGTTGAATTGTCCTAAATGTGGAAACATCGTTCCCGAAGGAGCAAGCTTCTGCCCAAACTGCGGCGCCTCACTCTCGTCCAACATTCCCCAATTCCTGCTCGTAACTACGCCAACCATAGCGGGTTACAAAATACAAAGAGTGCTGGGGTTGGTTACAGGACTAACTCCTCGCACTCGAGGAGTCTTCGGCAAGTTCATCGCCGGTTTCGAATCGATGATTGGCGGAGAAGTGACTGCTTTCACTTCAGAAATGGAAAAAGCCAGGTGGGAAGTTATCGAAAGGGCAAAGAATAGAGCTATCGCTCTCGGAGCAAACGCAATAATCGGCTTGGACGTTGAAACATCCGACTTGGG
>DATEAU010000156.1:0-5721 GCA_035288165.1 Bathyarchaeia archaeon | reverse complement strand
CTCAAAACAGAACATCATAGTTGCCGACGAAAGCAAACGGGTGAAGGCGCTAGGCGAAAAGGAGCATCCTGTGCCGATTGAGGTTTTACCGTTCGCTAATGTTCACGTTCAAAGGCGGATAGAAGTGATTGGTGGAAAAGCAGTTTTACGCGAGGGCAAAGGCAAACTTGGACCCGTAATAACCGATAATGGCAACGTGATTTTGGATGCGGTTTTCGGGGAAATCAACGACCCAACGGTTCTTGGAATCAAACTAAAGATGATTCCAGGCGTGTTGGAGACTGGTTTGTTCGTTGGTATGGCTGACATCGTTTATTTTGGTTCATCTTCTTCGGTGGAGAAAGTAGAGAAAAAAAGAAAGATGAAATTCTAGGCGCAGTTTCCAAGGTGATCTATGTTGGCTTCGTTATAGACTAACTGGCTCTTGCGGACTGCCCCTACCTTCGTTAAAGGTCCGAATTTAAGGTGTAAAAGCAGTATAGTAAAATAGTTCTTGTCAGTTTATTCTGAGCTATAATTGGGAAAAGAAGTTACGGCAATTATTTCGGCTGAAGGCAATGACCTGATGGCGAGTTTGAAGAAGCTTTGGAAAAATGGGAACTTTCAGACAGCTTTGACGATCATCTTAATCGTGCTCATTGTTGCTGGGTTCTGGTTCGGTACACAAGCTGCGTTGAATACGCCGTATCCAGTTTTGGCTGTGACAAGCGGCAGCATGTGCATAATACAGGATGGCTTATGCGACGGTTGGAGTCATCCTTTTGAGCGGACACTGCACACTGGCGACTTAATCATCGTTCAAGGAGTGAACCCAGACGACTTAAACGCGGATTACCCAGACAGCGACGTAATTGTTTATCATAAGCCCGCAAACCCTGGAGAGTTGATTGTGCACAGAATAGTGTCCAAGAACGAAGTGAACGGCACCACTTACTTCCGCACCGAAGGCGATGGAAACGGCATATCAAAATGGCCAAACACTCCTGACCAGACTGACAGTTGGAGCCCGTTTCCCGAAGACTTAGTAGTTGGCAAAGTCGTCATGCGCGTCCCGTGGGTTGGGCACTTGGTGCTTTTCATGCGAAGCGAATACGGCGTACCAGCAGTCATAATCCTCGCATCAATCCTTATCATTCTTGAGTTCGTGATACCAATGCTTAGAAGCAAGAAACCCTCAAAGCAACTTCCCGCTCCGGAGCAAGCTCCTGCTCCTCAAAACCCAAGCCTCTGAAGTCCAGAAATTACAGCTTTTTGTACCACTCGGCGAACTTTTGGAATGCCTTTGCACGGTGCGAAAAACCATTCTTCTCTTCGATGGGCATTTCAGCAAATGTTTTTTTGCTTCCCGAAGGCGAGAAAATTGGGTCAAACCCGAAGCCAGCCTTGCCCGTCCCCCACCTTTCGTCAAAAACTATTTCTCCCTGAGCTTCGCCCTCAAAACATGTCGGAGCCGATTGCCCCTCGTAATACGCAATTGACGAACGGAACGTGGCCTTCCTGTTGTCAACGTTCTCCATCAGCTTCAGCAATCCCGGATTGCTAATCGTCTTGTACACGTAAGCCGCATACGGCCCAGGAAAACCCTTAAGCGCTTCAACGAATAGTCCTGCATCCTCCACGATGACAGGCAGATGACCCGTGTTGAACGCGTCTATGACGCTGGCTTTGGCTATTTCGTTTAAGCTCTCGCTTTGTATTTCAACGTTCTTCACTCTAAGCATAGCTGTCGCGATGTTGTATTCCGCTAGTATTTTTCGGGCTTCGTTGAACTTGTTAAAGTTGCCCGTGGCGAAAAAAATGACTCTGCCCTTAAGCTTGAACTTCGGTTTGCGATTCCTGTTTTCTTTCGGCAACGTAGCGCCCTCTTCTCTCTATCTCTTTTATTTTGTCTAAAACATCTTTCGCCTCGCTCTCACCCGAAACAGCCGTGTAGCCTTTCACTACTGCTTTGAAGCATTCTTCGGCAAACTTGTAATGCGTACTCTGCAACGCGTGTTTCATCAAGTGCAAATCCACGCCTTTGGCTTCCAGTTCTGCGTTTTTTTCGCCAAGCCCAAAGTCAACCAGATAAATCTTGCCTGCATCATTCAAAATCATATTCGAAGTGGTCAAGTCACCGTGAATTACGCCGTTCCTGTGAAGGTTCGCAATCAACTCACCAATCCTCACGCATAATCCGTCTCTTTCGTCTGGTGAAAGGTCTCCAAGCAACTTTTTCACTTGTTTTCCCTTTATAAACTCCATAACGATTACCGCGTTCTCCACATCTACCAAATAAATTACCGGCGTGGGCACGCCAGCTTTTTTTGCTTCATGCATAAGCTGCGGCTCGTGCACCGTCCTGTAGGTTCGAATTGTCCTGTCCAGCTTTTCATGGCGATACTTCTTTGGCAACCGCGTCTTGATGACAACGTTTTTGCCGTGCCACTTTGCCAGGTAGAGGCTTGCTTCTGCTCCTCTCTTAAGAAGCGTCCACTCTGTCATTTCACCCATGGGATATCAACCTTATCTATGCGCCATCTAAGCTTAACGCAGCTCTCATCAATCCGCGTGAGAGCGCCATGCTTGTAAGCTAAGACTCCAGTCCACGCAATCATGGCTCCGTTGTCCGTTGCGAACTCTCGGGGCACAACATTAAATTTTGCTTCATGCTCTTCAGCCACAGCAGTAAGCATTGACTGCAAGCGCTTATTGGCTGCCACACCCCCAGTTAGCAGAATCTCCTTTTTCTCGGTGTGTGCCAGTGCCCGTTCGGTGACTTCGGTAACCAGCGAAAACGCGTGTTCCTGAAGACTGTAGCATAGGTCTTCAAGCCTGCATTCTCCTTTGTAGAGCAAACTAATTGCAGCCGTTAAGAGCCCGCTGAGGGAAAGGTCCATGCCCTTCACGACATAGGGGAGCGAAACCAAAGTTTTCCCGTTGGCGGCTAACTGCTCCACGGCGGCGCCCAGCGGCATCCCCTTTCGGTGCTTGAGCCCAGCTTCCCTCGCGAAAACATCCAAGCAATTCCCCAACGCAATGTCCAGTGTTTCCCCGAAAACCCTATAACGCCCTGAAGCGAAAGCCGAGACGATTGTGTTTCCGCCTGACACGTAGAGGATGACGGGGTCCAGCGCCCCAGTTTTTTGTTTGCCTATTTCAATGTGGGCTACTGAATGGTTTACTCCGACTAGAGGAATGGTGAGGTACGAAGCCAAAACCCGAGCTACCGTGGCGCCCGTTCGAAGGCTCGGTCCCAAACCTGGACCCTGCGAAAAAGCGATTATGCTCAGGTCTCGCGGCTTTATCCCTGCCTTTTCCATAGCGTCGGCCAGAACTTTGTCGGCGACTTCGGCGTGGTGTCTCGCCGCTTCTCTAGGATGGATTCCGCCTTCCTCAGGAATGTATGCGTCTGAGATGTTTGCTAATATTTCGCCGTTGAAGTTGGATATTCCGACGCCGAAGTCGTCAGCTGTTGATTCTATGCCTAAGCAGTAGGCTTCGCTTGGCTTCTTCGTTGCTTTGTTTTTCTTCATGCGGTTTCCCATTTTCTTGGCATACACCTTTTTATCTTGAATGTTCGCATATATTTAGTGTAACACTTGGAACTGATAATTAATGCCGAAACGCAATGATTTGGAACAGAAAGCTCTCCACTACGTCATAAATACTGGTTACGAAGGTGTGCTTCAGTCGGATTTGTGGCGCGAACTCTCAGCCAGCAGCAGAGAAGGCTCAAGGGTAGCTCTTAAACTGGAAGAAAAAGGTTTAATCCGCCGAGAAAAAGAACTCCAAGGCGGAAGATGGACATACAGGCTTTTTCCTAAGCGTCTTCCAACATCAATAGAATCCATTGTGGACTGCCCGTGTTTGTTATGCCAAGACAACGGTAGATGCGACCCGACAACCACCATTTCGCCCAAGAACTGCACGAAGCTAACTGAATGGATCATTTCTCTAGAAAATCCTGCAGCAGCAGTGCCCGTTGGTGACGATGCTCTTGCCCAAGGCATGGATCCAAGATAGACAACGAGATTACTATTATAAGAAAGCCAAGGCGGAGCAGTACCGTTCAAGAGCCACTTATAAGCTGTCTCAAACCGCTGAAACATACCGTTTCATAAAAAGAGGCGACGTCGTCGTTGATTTAGGCGCGGCGCCTGGCGGTTGGATTCAAGCTGCCAGGAAAATCGTTGGAAAAACAGGTTTCGTTCTAGGCGTTGACTTGAAACCTATCGCTCCTTTCTCTTATGAATACGTTCGAACAATCATTGCGGATATGACGGAACCTGAAACGCTCCAGCAAATCCAGAGTTTTCTCCCAAGAAAAGCTGATGTCGTCATCTCAGATGCTTCCCCAAACATCTCTGGAGTATGGGAAGTTGACCATGCATGCCAAATAGACTTGGCGACGCAGGCGCTGCAATTCGCGTTGTGCCTTCTGCGTCCTCGAGGCAACTTTTTCGTAAAAGTCTTCGAAGGGGACCTGTTTAACGAATTCATACTAACCGTCAAGAAACATTTTGAAACCGTCAAAATTATAAAACCCAAGGCGAGCAGGCAACAGAGCTCCGAAATGTACCTGTTGGCGATGACTTTGAAGCCTCAGGAGAAAGCAGAGAAAACGGACCAAACTGAATCTTCGGCGCCTTAGACGCCTGGAAATCTTGAACAAAGTTTAATATCGCGTAAACCTTACCCTCATGTGCAAAGGTTTTGCATCTTTATAACATGCTTGGGCATAAGGAGTTTGATTTGCAACATGAGCATAACGATTTGGACGAAAGCTTCAACCCGACGCAAACGATTCTACTCCATAATCGCAGTTTTCTTAGTCGCCTTCGCCGTCACGGCAATAGGAACCTTAACCCCAGTTGGCCCTGAACAGGCAAACCAGATTAGCGACGAACTCAACCAAACCGTCAGTACCCTGAACGCACGCGGCGCGTTAACGCAATACATTTTCGGGAACAACTTCCTCATCTCCCTCTTAATGTTCATCCCAATAATCGGGCCACTCCTAGGGCTATTCATAATGTACAACACAGGCACTGTTATCGGCGCCATCGCCACGGCTGAAGGAATTCCTCCATTACTTGCGTTAGCCCTGGTTTTCATTCCCATAGGCTTGATAGAATTCGCTGCCTACTCTACCGCCATGGCTGAGAGTGTTTGGCTTTTCTGGCGCTTGATAAATCAAAAAGGACTGCGCGAGATCAGAGTAACGAGTGTTTTCATTTCCATATGCGCGGTCTTGCTGCTTGTCGGAGCCATCGTGGAAGTGGCGTTGATATCCACCGCTGGATAAGAGCTAAAACGCGGTTACTTTTCTCTTTTTTCAGTTGCCTTAACGATTTCTAAACTCAAGTCAAGAGCCTTAACGCTATCAGTCAATTCTCCCATGCTCAATACGTCAACTCGAGCCGAAGCATAAGCAATCAGGTTTTCTGCGTTGATTCCGCCGCTTGCCTCCAACAAGACTTTTCCGAAAAAGTCCGCCTTCTCAAGCAACTCCACCGCCTTTTTTACCTGTTTAGGTGAGAAGTTGTCCAACATGATTACGTCGGCTCCCGCCTTGGCAGCCACGACAGCGTCTTCGAATCTGGTGACTTCGACTTCGATTTTCTTGGTGAACGACGCGTTTTGCTTGGCTTTCCGCACGGCAGCTTTGACATTTCCCATAATCGCAATGTGGTTGTCCTTAATTAGCACCATGTCATCCAAGTGTAGCCTGTGCGGGTC
>DATEAU010000155.1:0-4810 GCA_035288165.1 Bathyarchaeia archaeon | reverse complement strand
TCCGCAGGACTTGGAGTAGCTGTTTAGGTTTGAGTTCTGTGGGTTCGCCTTTTTCTGGCGGGTTCAGCACTGCTTTCGCCTCATTAACCCGTTTCATCCATGGCGATTCGGGTTTCTTCTTAACATGCTGGATTAACCGCTCGTATATGGCGGCTAAGGATTTTTTGGCATCAGCCACGATTGGCACGTCGACGTCGATGTTTTTGCCGATTTCTGCTGTGTCGATGTCTATGTGGATTTTTTTGGCTTCTGGGCAGAACGTATCGGTGTTGCCTGTGGCGCGGTCGCTGAATCGCGTGCCCACGGCTAAGAGCACATCGGCTTCAAGAAGCAGCTTATTCGCTAGCGGGTTGCCGTGCATACCTATGTTGCCTATGCTGAGCGGGTGGATTTCGGGGAAGGCGCCTTTGCCCATGAACGTCGTGGCGACTGGCGCAAGCATAAGTTCAGCGATTGTCATGAGTTCGTCGGATGCGTCTCCGCTTATGACTCCGCCGCCTGCGAGGATAACGGGGCGTTCCGCTTCGGCTAAGAGTTCGACGGCTTTGCGAATTTGCAATGGATGCGGGTTGCCTGGGGGTTTGTAGCCGCGGATGTCGATTTTGTCGGTGAATTCGACGTTGCCTATTGCGGCTTGGATGTCCTTGGGGAAGTCAATGAGGACGGGTCCTGGCCTGCCTGTTGTTGCTATGTAAAATGCAGTGTTGACTGTGCTGGGGATTTCGGCGACGCTGCGCAGTTGAATATTGTACTTGGTGATGGGTGTCGTGATGCCGATGATGTCTGCTTCTTGGAACGCGTCTCTGCCTATCATGTAGGTTGAGTTGACGCCTGTCGTTGGAACTTGTCCTGTGAGGGCGATGACTGGGCTAGAGTCCATGTGGGCGTTTGCGATGCCCGTGACTAGATTTGTAGCGCCTGGTCCACTGGTGGCGAAGCATACTCCTGGTCTTCCTGAGGCGCGTGCGTAGCCGTCTGCTGCGTGGGCTGCTCCCTGTTCGTGTCTTGCGAGGATGTGCCTGATTTTCGGATGCGTACATAACGCGTCGTAAACTGGGAGGATGGCTCCGCCTAAAATTCCGAATACTTCTTTGACGCCTTGCCGTTCGAAGCTTTCTAATAGCGCGTTGGCGCCGTTCATTTTAGTTCCTGTCATACTGTTTGCTCCTTCAACGTGAGAAAATGACTCAGAGTGTACCGTGGAATGTTGCTGTTCAAGAATTTATTTTTAACTGTCACGGCGGCAGGGCTACGGCTAAATAAAGCGGTTTGTCGGTACCCGACGATCCCAACTATTGAGGTGACGATCCCTCACATGCATTGCCTCCGTGAAATCTCCACGTAACAGATAAAACAAACAGCCATGAACAAATAAAAAGATTATGGTGCACAAATATGGGTGTTTGGGTTTTTGTTGGCGAATACTGATATTTTATAAGTTAGAAATGTGAGAATAACTGATGTTAGCCTAACAAAAGTCTTCAAAAGGAGGGTGGCGACTGGAAAAATCGCAAATCGATGCAATATTCTGCGGCGATTGTGAAGAAGTGCTTAGGTCGAATTTCCCAGACCGATATTTCAATCTCATAGTGACCTCGCCACCTTATGCGGATAGACGTAAGAAAACTTACGGTGGAATTCATCCCGACGAGTATGTTGAATGGTTCTTACCCAAGAGTAAAGAATTCCTCAGAGTTCTCAAAGATGATGGCACGTTTATTCTCAACGTGAAGGAAAAAGCCATTAATGGAGAGAGACATACTTTTGTGCTCGAACTTATACTTGAAATGCGAAAACAAGGTTGGCTTTGGACTGAGGAATTTATCTGGCATAAGAAAAACTGTTATCCAGGAAAATGGCCGAATAGATTTAGGAATGCTTGGGAACCGCTTCTTCAATTTAATAAAACTCGCAGTTTTAAAATGTTCCAAGAAGCCGTGATGGTTCCTGTAGGCGAATGGTCGAAAAAACGTCTTCAAGCCTTAAGTGTTAAAGATTTTACCAGAGATCAATCTAAAACAAGTAGCGGTTTTGGAAAAAAGGTAATTAATTGGGTGGGGCGAGACAAAGTTTACCCAACTAATGTCTTACATTTGGCAACAGAATGTGCATATAAGAAACACAGTGCTACTTTTCCGACAGAATTGCCTTCATGGTTCATCAAACTATTTACTGAAAAAGGTGATATCGTGTTGGATCCATTCGTGGGTTCGGGAACCACAGCTTTGGCATCAAAACAACTTGATCGACATTTTGTCGGAATAGATATAGTGCCCGAATATTGCAGAATCGCTAAAGAAAGAGTGGGACTTGTAAATCAAACATTGGATGTTTTGATATGAGCAAAGTTAATTTGAAAGACATAGTTGCTTTTGTGGACAAAAAGATTGTGAAATTTCATTCATCAAAATTAGATGCGATTAAGTGTCTAAAACTCGATCAGCTTATTAAAAGTAAAAATCCGTATCTTTTCAAAGCAAAAAACATTACGACTGTTGAACCCTTCATAAGATATCTCCTTGATGCACATCTATCATCTCAAGAAGAAACAATGTTTGGAGAATTTTTGGAAGATCTTGCGATTTATGTCTGCAGTTTAGCCTTTGGGGGTCAGAAAGCACCTGCTGAAGGGATCGATTTGGATTTTTCACGTGAAGGAAAGCGGTACCTCGTTTCTATTAAGTCGGGTCCCCATTGGGGGAACAGTAGCCAATTAAGAAAGATGAAAGACGATTTTAAAAAAGCTAAGAAAATCATCGGTCAAGATGTAATATGTGTGAACGGTTGTTGTTACGGTAGAGGTAAGAGTGAGAATAAGGGTGACTATGTCAAGAAATGCGGGCAATCCTTTTGGGAGTTCATTTCTGGAAAACCAGAATTCTACAAGGAAATAGTCGAACCGCTGGGTTACAAAGCCAAAGAACGAAATGACAAGTTTAACGCTGAGTATAGTAAAGTAGTGAATAAATTTGGAGAGTCTTTCAGTTCATGTTACTTGAAACAAGATAAGTCCATAAATTGGGAAAAAATTGTGGAATTTAACAGTGCAATAAAACAGCCGCCCAAAACGAATACAGTTTAACCCAAACCACGCCAAGCCAAAACAGTTATTGCTTCCAAAAAACGGCTGCATTAGATATTTCCAACTATTCTTGGGAGGGGATAGCTTTGCACAACACTATTTTTTATTGTTGTAGTCTGTCGTCAGCACGTTCATGCAGCCTAGTACTGCGTCCATGCTTGCCATCACGATGTCCTCACGAACGCCCATGGCTGTTGCTGTTCGGTTGCCTTTTCGCATGCGCACCATGACTTCGACCATGGCGTCTGTTCCGCCAGTTATGGACTTAACATGGTACTGTTCCAGGTGGATTGGTTCGACTTCGCGGATGGCGTTTTTGACGGCGTTTATCGCAGCGTCAACTGGACCCACGCCCATTGCTGCGCCTGAGACTTCTTTGCCGTTCAGCTTCAGCCGTACTGACGCAGTTGGTGTTACTGTGTTACCCGCAACCACCGTCACTTCTCGAAGTATGATGGCCTTCTCTTTAGCCAAACCAAGCACCGTCTCGGCAATCGCCAGCAAATCTGCGTCCGTTACGGTCTTGCCCTTGTCTCCCACGGCTTTGACTCGGTTGAATATGTCTTTCAACTCTACTTCGTTAGGCTGAAGCCCCATTGTAGCCAATGCCGCTTTGATTCCCGCTGAACCCGAATGCTTCCCAGGCGCCAACCGCCGTGTGCCGCCGACCAGTTCAGGCTCGATAGGCTCGTAAGTGCCAGGGTCCGCCAGCATGCCCTGCGTGTGGATTCCAGACTCGTGCGTGAAAGCGTTCTCGCCTACGATAGCTTTGTTGGGCTGCACGTAAACGCCTGTCAAGCGCTGAACGAACTGCGAGATGCTGTACAGCTGCTGCGTCTTGATGTTCAGCTTGAGCTTGTAAAGCGCCATTAACGAGACCACGATTTCCTCTAACGAAGCGTTACCAGCACGTTCGCCCAAGCCGTTTATCGTGGCGTGAAACTGGTTCGCTCCAGCCCGCAAAGCGGCAATCGTGTTCGCGACTGCCATGCCGAAGTCGTTGTGGCAATGAACGCTAACCACGGGCACCGTCAGCGACTTGCGTAAGTTTCCGTAAAACTCGTAACTTCGCTCAGGCGTTAAAACTCCAACGGTGTCGCATGCAACCACGCGGTCAGCTCCCGCCTCGATACCTGTCGCGAAAACCTTCTTCAGGTAATTGAAATCCGCGCGTGTCGCGTCTTCAGCCGACAGCTCCACGATGAGCCCGCAGTCTTTGGCGTGCCGCACCATGTCTTCGGTTATTTGGAGCACTTGCGCCCGTGTCTTTTTCAGCTTTGCCTCGATGTGCAAGTCCGACACGGGGATGATGAGGTGGATGCTGTCCGCGCCTGCTTTTGCTACGGCGTCGATGTCGCCTCTTGTGCCTCTTGACGCGCTGCAGATTTCCGCACGCAAACCCGACTCAGCAATCAGCTTCACAGCTGCCATTTCGCCCTCGGAAACCGCCGCAAAACCCGCCTCAATCACGTCCACGCCCAACTCATCCAGACGCTGCGCTATCCGCAACTTGTTTTCAGGCGTCAAAGAAACTCCCGGGGTCTGCTCACCGTCACGTAGGGTAGTATCAAAAACACGAATCTTACTTGGAAAGTGGTCTAATAAAGCAATTCCCCATTTTCCATCACATGCAATCTCTCTCAGAGGTTAACCCGAAGATATAAGATTTACGATTCCCCAATCAGCCAAACCAAACCTGCACAAATCAATGTTGTCTGCTTTATAAAA
>DATEAU010000154.1:0-7191 GCA_035288165.1 Bathyarchaeia archaeon | reverse complement strand
TGTACGGACTTGAAAGGTTCATGAACCAAGAGGAGATTTCATTGCAACTGAAAGTTGACGAAGCGATTGTTAAGAAAGTCAAAAACAAGTGGCTTGCGGCAGAACACAAAAGACGAGTGCTACTGGCGCCAAAACTTGAGTTCAGGACTGTAGGGACTGACTTCAGGCTCCCAAGAAGCACCTGGTAATAAAAACAAAGAGGATAAGAGAATGAAAGAAAGAATCACCTTAGCCCTCGGGCAGATAAGCAGCAAACGCGAAGACAAGAAAGATAACTTGAAGAAAATTGAAGAGTTGACAATAAAGGCGAAAGAGCAGTCAGCAGACCTTGTGATTTTTCCAGAACTTTGCTTGACAGGTTATGTTGTTAGAGATCAGCTCTATGAACTGGCTGAAACAATCCCAGGTCCTTCGACCAAGCAAATAGAAGCTATTGCACGCAAGACTGGAATGCACATTATTTTCGGCATGCCTGAACTGAGCGAGAAAACGAAAGCCACCATGTTCAATACATCTGTCTTCGTAGGACCCAAGGGAATAATTGGGAAATATCACAAGATGTACTTGCCCACTCACAGCGTTTTTGAAGAGAAACGGTATTTTCGTCCAGGCTACCAAACAGCCTCATTCACAACCGCACTCGGCGGCATAGGCTTGTGTATATGTTACGACCTGTTTTTTCCAGAAGTAACTCGCCTAACCAGATTGGAAGGCGCAAAATTAATCGTGTGTATCTCGGCTTCGCCCTCGGTTCGCAGAAGCTACTTTGAAATCTTGACGGCGGCTAGAGCCTTGGAAAACACGGCTTATTTAGCGTACGTAAACTTGGTGGGAGTGGAGGATGGCCTGCAATTCTGGGGAGGAAGCAGGCTCGTAAGTCCAACGGGTGACATCGTAGCAAAAGCAAAGTACGACGAAGAAGACTTTGTGTTGTGTGAAGTGGATTTTAATGAGATGCGACCAGCAGAAGCGTTTATTCCAACTCTTAGGGACCTGCGACCAGAACTTTTCGACGAACTGAAAAAACGCTCAGAACGCCTATGAAAAGGAAAAATCTTCCGAAGTATAGCACATCAAGTTTTGCTTTGCAAATAAACCCATTCAAATCACAGTTGCATCACAGCCACCTCACTTCTCCATCACAGAGGCAGAATCACGCGTGATTATCACGTGACAAGTGACGTCACGCATGTTACCCAGCGCAGAAAAGGCATATTTTTCGAGGTGACAAGATTAGCCGAGAGCAAGAAGGGCAACTTCAAAGTGAGTATCCTCTAAACCAGCAAAAAGGGCTGAAAGCAACAAAGAAGTGTGTGTAAAGGTAAAAGTAAAAAAGTTTTCTAGGAATACTTTCTATTCTTTTAAAGGTATAAATAGGAAGTAAAACGCCAAATAAAGTCATTTTACAAGGTATGCCCCCTTGAAAGGCTTAGCCAATGCATGCTTGGGGCAAATAAGCCTAATTTCTTAGACAAAGCACAGAAAAAGTTCTTGCTTTCAGATCGACTCACAGGATTGCTTGAACTAGAATAACTTTAAAAGCCAATCGAGTATACAAAACTGTATCCATTCACAATGAGCCAGGAGGCACTGTTTTGAAACTAAAAGATGGCGTACAAGCATGGCTTAACGGGGCATTATCAGACCCCATAGTTAAAATACTTGCCAAGAACAGCCAATTAACAAAAACCCAGCTTGAAACGCTACTTATTGACATATTAGCCGAGAATATATCGGGAAAACAGTTAAAATACGACGAAAAAGCCAAATTAAGGCTAACAAAGGCTAAAATAAGCCGTGGCTCATTTAACAGGACGTTAAAACAGTCCAAAGAAAACGTCGTAAAGTCAGTTTATACAGTACTACTCTTAGGGTATTTAGGTGTCTTCGAAAGCACAACTCTGGACCCGTATCTCGAAATTGCCAATAAATTGCAGGAATACGTAGAGGCGCATAATGATATGCCGGGAAAGGAAGAGGAGCTAAAAGACCATCTAAAAGTGATAGAAATCATTCGGGAAGAGCTTGAAAGCAGTCTAAAAAGACTTTCTAGTCCATCAGAAAGGCAAATGTGACGTCACAAATCACAGAAGGAACCGAGAAATAATCATTGCCCGAGCAGCCCAACAGAATGACCAATTAAAAACACATTATACAGCCTCATAATCCAAAAATAAGCTCAAATAGCGGTTTTTCTAAAACCTTTTCCAAGAGATGTAAGAAGACGGCGTAACGGCAAGCGTGACTGTGATGTGTGATATCATGTGGGATGGAATTGGAAATACCATAATATTTAAATGTGCATGGAGTAAACTGTGATATGTGATGCAACAATCCAAATCACATGAAAGTCACATCGAGGGAATGGTATGGTTGATATCGTATTGGCGACACTTTTGGGAGCATTGCTAGTTGCCACTGTTGGCGCCGCAATAGAATATTACAGGCTTATCCGCAAGGCACAGACGGAATATGAGAAAGCGAAGGAAATCGTTGAAGACGTTGTCCTGAGCTTCAACAGGGAGCTTAAGCGAGAAACCGAGAAACTGGACGTAATCGCATATAAAATCGAGGGGAACACCTCTAAGATAGAGGCGGGATTCAAAAAGATAGAGAACGTCGAAAAGAAAATCGATCCTATTGAAGAGCAGTTAAGCACAGTCTCGAAAGAAAGTTTCGGTGAGTTGTCAAAATTACCAGGCATCAATGCTAAAATCAGTATAATTGAAGAATCAAATAACCAACTCAAAACGCAAATTACGACCCTAGACGAACAGCTCCAAAAGCTCACGGTGCAGCCAGAAGTCAAAATTGAACCCGTAATGCACATCAGAAGAGACAAAGCTATGGCGGCGCTAACCGACACGGAAGTCGCAGTCTTGGAGCTTTTGTCAACTGAAGGGGCGAAGACAGCGCCTGAGATTAAGGAAAAGGTGCAGCTTAGCAGGGAACACACTGCGAGGCTGATGAAGAAACTTTACGAGGAAGGCTATCTGGAGAGAGAAACCGGCAAAATCCCATTCAAATACACTGTTAAGAAAGAAATGGAAAAACTCTTAAACAAACCAGAAAGCACGCAAACGTAAATTACTCCAATGCAAGCTTCTCTTGCCCGTTCAGTCTTCGTAAGCGTTCGTCCATTTCTGAAAGTTTCGAACAATCAGGAAGCTCATAATCAGCCTTGCCAAGCTTATCTAAGTACTCTGGAAAATGTGCAACTTTAACCGGAACGGCAAATTTTATCTTAGGCTCAGAAATTAGCAAAGCCTCGCCCACGTCGAGCATTTTTATCTCCGTTTCACTGTACTCCATGTACGGAGTGTTTTCCGTCAAGTACGTCCTGTCCTTTTTCAGTTCAGTTTTCATGATAACTTTTGTCCACAATTCGGCAAAAACGTCAAAGTTAATTCTTGAGGGTCTAGGAGTTACAGCGTTAAGACCAACTCGATACTTGCGGTAAGTAAGAGCAATGTCCGAGAAGATTGTTTTCGGTTTGTTCGGGTCAAGAAATTCATGCGCCTCCTCAAGAGTGATAAGGAGCGTGGGAAGTTTTTGCCAATCCTCGTAGTATTCCTCCCACATGCGCTTATAATGTTCTGCGATGGCAGAAGCGGATAGGCACACGATTCGGTTTTGATCTTCTGAGCGGAGCCCAGAAATATCAACTAGGCAAGTTACTCCGTTGCATATGTTCTGTAGAATGCTGTCGACGAAGGTGTAGTTTGAAGCAGGAAACAGGTCCTGAGGCAGAGAAGAAAGTTTCTGCATTAGAGCCTCAACTGCAGACTTGTTTGCTCGCATCTCGATGTTCCCGCTCGCTTTGTAACTTTCTCGGGCTTTCTCGATCCAAGCGGCGCCATAGTGTTTGTATAATTCCCAAGCAATCCTTTTCTGTGGCGGTTGGATATCTGGGAAAAGCGTATCCAGTTTGCCTGGTGTTAACGTGTGCAATCCTACGGCCATTTTACCGTTTCTTGAGGAGTAATATTGCACCTTGGTGTGAAACAAGGGATGGTCTTTTAAACCTCGTTGGGGTTTGATTTCCTTACCTTCCAGCAACTGCCCGGCAAAATCAAAAATCAGCGCAACAGTTTTTGGGCTGTTGTCAATGATTTGTGCGTTTAAGATAAGCTCCGTGTTTGTTTTTCCCGAACCAGTCATGCCGAACATGCCCATCATACGCGGCACTGATTCGATGTTGATTCCGACCGACCCCAAGAGTTGATCTGCTGAACGCAAACGTCCAATTTCAAGTTCCCCAGAGAGTTTAAGGATTGAGCAATCTTCGTCGCTAGCGGCATATACTTTGTCCCTATAATTTGGATTGAATGTGGGAGAACGCACTCTGTCCAACCGTTTCTCTAAGAACAACATGGCATCTACGTTTCTATAAGCTGAATACGGACCGAACGCTTCTTTGCCTTCTGCCTCACGCAACTGTTCAATCAATTCAAGAGTGGAACTACTTTCAGAGTTGACAACTCTAGCATAGAAGTTTCTCTCATTCGATTCTATTCTCACGATTTGCCCAAAGGACAGGCAAACGTCCTTGTTCACCAAGAAGGCTACCGAATCGCCTTTCGTTCCGCATACAAAGCCAATTGGATTAGTATTGCTCATTCCATCGCTCCCATTGGAAAGCATGCCTTGAACCGTGAAGTTCGTCAGCGAAGCTGCTGCAACTTTCTTCCCTTCGCAGACTCTCAAGTAAATTAGCGTCCGCTAGTTTTCCTTCAATTAAATCATGGTATGAAAGCAACATTGAATTTGAAGGTGCTGAAAACTCGTGTGCCAAAAAGAGGCTGATTGGATAGCCCAAACACCGAGGATCCTCAGAGACACAAGTTAAAGGCGAAAGCAATTCGCCAATATCCTGCCCCACAAGGTAATCCATTATATCGCAACGAAAAACACGGTTGCTCTCTGCACACAACTTGATAACGGCTATATCGCCGTACAGGCTTTTGTCTTTGTCAGCTCTTCTGACAGGATGATAAACCCAGAGCCTAAGAGATGAGAGCATAGAGGCTGAAGCTACAAAATCCTTTCCTTTATCATCATGTAACGAGGGAGAGTTTTTGCAGATGGCAAGAAGAGGCACACCCATCTTTTCACAACAGTCATACAAAGAAACCCGAAACTTCCGCTCCCCACCAAAATAGCCACCACCATCCAGCAATAAATAGTTACTACGAGGATCCGGATACTCGTAGTAAGGAGCCTGATCTTCGCTGTGAAGCAGTTCCAGAGCCATCTGACTTTCGAGTTCTATTCTAACATCGGTTAGGAAGTTACTACGAGTATAGGCGTCACCGACTGCGGTATAGATTCTCTCTTTAAAGTTCCAAGTGACTACTCGGTTTTTTACTGCCGCGCAGGCAGGTCTCATCAGGTAGATACCCCAGTTATTAGCCCTCTTCAGAGTTCGAGTTGAACAGTCAACGGCCATAAAACTTCCTGCGAAGTCGCTTTTTCTTTTCAAAGGTTTCACTAAGGAAGCATCAGGTTTGACGTTAACTGTTGGTTCTTCTCTTGCTTCCGCTGCCCCAGCAACCCGACCTTTGTCAACGTAGCATTTGAGCTTTCTTTCCATTTCATTGAAGTCTGCTTCGACGGTTTTATCCATCTGGTTTATTCAACCTTTCAGAATTAATTTCTGAGGTTATACTAGAGTTATGGAATGGCGGTTTTATATTTTGCGAGTTAAACACCAAGCAGAACCTGCCAGAGACAACGATAAAAACCGATACGTCCACTGGTTTCATTTGATTTGCTGTTTGATGGTAGCATGCGGGATGTTTGGAGCTATTTTATACTTTAGGCTGTTGCTTTCTCCTGCTCTCAGAAGCCAGCCTTTGCTAGCGAGACGTGTGAGATAAGTCGAGACTGTGCTTAAACTGATTGACTCTTTAAGTTCCTGTTCATAAAAGGATTGAACATCTCTGGATGAGAACCATATCAAAGGAAAACTCTTCTGGACCACAAAACGAAGCTTATCAAATCGTGAAGAGACTGCTCCAGTCATTGCATTACCGGTACCGCGGCTTGCTGCTTCATTGGGCATACCACCAAGTAATTCAACCAAGTCTAGAAGGCGAAGCGCTTTATCCCTTGTTATTTGACCTTCGAATGATACTGTATATCGATTGCCTTCGCTATCGAAAAGCTCCACTCGCATTTTCTTAGCTGGCATTAGATTTGTGCCCCCGAAGGTGTTCACAAGCTTGAACTTCACAACTTATAGCTGTTATGGTGAAAGTGAGAAAAGTGAAAACGGTAGTAATCTGTGGAAATCGAGAAAAGACCAGAAAACGCAGAGATTTCAAGATTACAAGCTTCACAGCTTATTGATAGAGCGTAAAACCTATCGTCAATGCCTGATTCGGTACTTCCAGTCGAAGTAGAGGGGTGCCCCGTTCACAGAAAACAAACAAGAATAGAGTAATTAGCCCGAAAAGAACTCTGAGGAAACGACAGTTTTATTACAATTTCACAAGGTGTTCACAAATTGTGAATGGAAAACTGTTGTAAGGAAGAAATGGCCGATTTTCTCACCGGGCGGAAACTAAGAAACCAATGCGATGTAATTTTAATCACAATTTAATGCGTTAGAATTGGAAACTTTATTCAAACACCATGAGAGACTGGCACCCCTTAGTTTCCTGTCCACGAAGCTGCATGCGTACTTTTGTGGTGTACCCTCGTAGTATTTTTTGAAAACTTATCTAAAATCTTTAACAGTAATCATTAATATTACTATTTTGTACTAACATATCAGAGTAGTTTAGTGTGAGTAGTATTGTGTAGTCTCTTATCAGACTCTTTTTCATGGAACTAAATAGAGTGTTCCAGTGGAAATTTTGGGGTGTGGCCGTAGTTTTCGTTCCTTTGATATTCAAGTGGTATTGCTTTTTAGGATTCTTGTGCTCTGGAACTATTTTTCTGTACTGGATGCTTTATCTGTTCCACGCGAAATAACGGTGTTGCCTCTGAAATAATCTGGGGTGAATCTGGGGAAAGCAAATGGGCAATCCAAGTATACTTGACGACGTGTTTGAAAATTTCGTAAACGGGAACAATCTCTTTAAAGATAGAGAGGTTCTGAGGCATGATTACTTACCTGATAAGCTTCCTCACAGAGAAGAGCAAATCCGGCTTCTCGGGCAAACAGTTGCACCTGTTCTGAAGGAT
>DATEAU010000153.1:0-3340 GCA_035288165.1 Bathyarchaeia archaeon | reverse complement strand
CCGTGAGATTCACGTTTTCAAATTTTGCTTCTGCATGTTTGCATGCTGTTCTGCAGGCTTTCTTGACGGTGTTGTTCCAGTTTTGTGGGTCGTGGAGGAACACGACTATTTCGTAACGTGAACGCTCGATGTAATCCGCTGCCTGTGTTGCCACATAGTTTACTGTTTCTTGTTCAAGCGGCACTGCTGTTTCGTGTTGGCTGAGAGGGTAAACCTCGTCAAGCTCGATGGGCGTTACTCCGAAGGGTGCAGCATAAAAGCAAACGTGCACGGCGCTTCTGTTTTTCTCGTTTAAGCGTTTGAGGACTTGGCTGACTCCGTGGAATTCTCTTGCCTTGTGGAACGGCTTGTTACGAGTTTGAGGCGCGAGCAGAAGGATTTTCGCTTTTTCAGGTGGGCTGTAGCGTTCGGAAAGTCGGTTTCTGTAATGGACGACTTCTGGGCGGGTTAACCCGTGGCTGTCAAGGAAGAATAAGCCGCTGCGTTTGGTTATGGGGCTGTGTTTTTCGATGAAGTCTTCATATTTTCTGAGTTTCTTCACGGCTGTGAAAAGCGCTGGATGAGCGTGCGCTCTCATCTCTAAGTGTTCCCATAGCCTGCCGTCCCTTATCGCCTGCTTTATCCTGCGTAGCTCGCCGAGGCAGACATGGAGATTGTGTTCTGCGAGAAACGTTTCGCGTTCCTTCGCAGTTTTGCCTACGACTTGTTTGGGTGTTTCGCTGGCGCATTTTGGGCATTGGCAGGGGAAGTAGTCAAGTTCGTTTAGGCGCCAGGTTCCGTTTTCGGTCATGTAACGGTTTTCCCGTGCGTACAATGCGTAAGCCGCGGAGTCAAACAGGTCGCATCCCAACGCAACCGCCAGAGCGAACATGGCTGGGTGTCCCGCCCCGAAAAGATGCAGTGGCCTATCAACTGGCAGATTCATCTTCGCCGTCATAATCATGTCTGCAAGCACGTCGTAGCGGTAGCTTTCCATGACTTCGGTCGGGCTTCCCAAAGCGTGGATTTGGAAGGGCAGTTTTCCCATTTCAACCGCGGATTCTTCGACGAGGTCCAAGTGTCTTCCTCCTTGGACGGGTCCCACCCAGAGAATGTCGTCGCGTGTCTTCACTTTGAAAAAATCCTTTGCCCGCCGCAGTGTTTCTTCCACCGTTCCCGTGGCGTTTTCTTTCGTGACGCTCCAGCCCGTGGGAATGTCCAGTATCGTGGCGATGTCGCTGCCTATGCGCTCTTGGTAATTGACGATTTCGGCTTGGCTGACTTCTACGCCGCCGTAGACGAGGATTTGGTAGGCTCCCGAATCGGTCATGACAGCGCCGTCGAAGCCTAGGAACTTGTGCAAGCCTTCGTCTGCAACTTTGTCGCCGTACCGTTTTTTGAGGATGTAAGCATTAGTTATGATAGCTTCGAAGCCGAATTCTTCCCTGAGTCGTTTGGGCGGTATCGGCTGGATGCTTGGGTTAATCACTGGAAACAGAAGCGGCGTCTCGATTGTTCCAGTTTTGGTTTTGAGTTTTCCGATTCTGGCGAGCAGGTCTTTTTCTTTCACTTCAAAGCTCATGAATGTGAACCTAAAGAGGAAAAGCGTTGCACGCTTATTAAAAACACTAGCGTAGGCGAAGAGGGTTGTAAGAGGAATTTGTAATTGCGATTTTTACAGGCGAAAAATGACGAAAAACTCGATTTTTAACGGTAAGAAACTGCATTGTGTTGCTGTTGTGCCACAGCCACAAGGGCTTAATAGTGCATTTTTCTGCTTATAGTGTGGTGCAGGCTGCGTGCAGACAATGGCGTTAAGTGAGAAGCAAAGCGTGGAGCTCTGCGACACCGTCGGAAAATTGCTAGCCACGGAACTCAACACTCCAAGCGTCCACCTCAAAGTGAGACGCATCGTCGCCGACTACGTCAACAAACGGGACATAGAAGACGATCCTGAGCGGCTATTGAAGAAGCTTGAATGGTCAGTGAAAGTGAAAATCAAGTAGCAAAGCATACGCAGAAGCTTCGTCACAGAATTCTGAAATCTTCAGTCTCTCAGGTAACGCCTTAAACATAAAACCATCTTCTTATGCATCTAACATAAGTGGGACAAAAGTATGAAAATGAAACTGGGACCGAAAAACTGCCTTTACCCGATGCCGACGACGTTGGTCGGAGCGTTAGTGAACGGGAAACCGAATTACATTACGATTGCTCACGTTGGCATCATGGACTTAACATCGGTTTCGCTTGGCATGAACAAGAACCACTATACGAATCAAGGCATACGAGAGAACAAAACGTTCAGCGTCAACATTCCATCGGCAAAGCTGGTTAAGGAAACAGACTTTTGCGGTTTGACGTCAGGCAAGGACGAAGACAAAGCCGCGCTCTTCACGACATTCTACGGAACCCTGAAAACTGCTCCAATGATCAAGCAATGCGCCATCAACATGGAATGCGAGCTAATCAAAACGGTGGATTTCCCGAACCACGACATCTTCATCGGACGAATAGCTGAAACATACTGCGACGAAAACGTCCAAACCGATGGTGCCGTAGACTTCGGCAAAGTGCAACCTATGATGTTCGTGATGAACGACCGAAGCTACTGGAAAATCGGCGGCAAAATCGGCAAAGCATGGGAAATCGGAAAGTCACTCGTAAACAAAAAAGAAAATCGGAAAATTAGCAATATTTCTTTGCTAATATGTTTATTCCAGAAAGGTACACTTTACTTTGTGCTGTGACGCTTAGTTTTTGGGTTTTGTTTTTTCTGTGGTTGTTGTTTTGTCTTTCAAGGGTCGCGGGCGGCTTCGCGGGCTACAGCATTTTTGAGAAGTCGTCGTAAACGTTTTTCCTGTGCCCGATGAAGAGCACTATCACTTGGTTTTGGTCTGCGTTTATTTCGTAGACGGCGCGGTAATCGCCAGACCTTACACCCCAAAAATTGGAGGGATGCAGCGGTTTCCCAGCTTTCCAAGGGTCAACAGCAACCTCCCCAAGCGCCTTCCTCATCCTCACCCTGTTCGTGTCATTAAGTTTTCTCAGAGCCTTCGCCGCTTTTGAATCCAACAAAACCTCAAAAACCAAACCGCTTAAACATCCTCTAAACGAACAAGCTTCTCAGGATGCTTCCGCGCTTCCTCGCTACGCTCAACCAGCATCTTGTGGAACGCCCGCGTCTTCTCCCGCTCCTCGTACAAGGTGATTATGCTTTTTATGGCGTCGCTACGGTTCTTGAACTTTCCCTCTGCCACCCACTGGTCGATGTCCTCCACCATTTTCTCGGGCAGTCTAAGTTGAACTTGACCCATCAAACCACCGTAAACAGTACTGTTTACACGACACTTAAACCTTT
>DATEAU010000152.1:0-8613 GCA_035288165.1 Bathyarchaeia archaeon | reverse complement strand
GGACACTTCATGCCTTCTCCACTAACTATAGCGTTTATAGTGTTAACGTTACAGTCTACACGCTACGCTTAGCGCATATATAAGCTGTTTCTACAATAATTTTGTAAATGCGCAACTACCGCTAAGAGCTACTACCGTTGAATTAGACAAAATCACTGAAATAAAAAAACTAATAACGAAGCCTTTTTAAGAAAATCTCTTTATTTCAGGCATACAGGAAAAGAGCTTAAAATTTTCTAAACAATCTGCCCCAAGTAGAAACAATCATAGGAAAATTAGGAAATTGGATGTTAACGAGGCTTCCTTACTGCTTGCTGGTCTATCGTCTCTAGCTCTTTGACGCGAGTTTCGATGAACTCAGCCACTTTTAGCTCACTGAAACTTCGTTCCTCCTCTTGCTTCTTAAGCTGCTCTTTTATGGTTTTAAGCATTTTTTCCACGTCGAAAGGCTTCATCACGTAAGCGTCCGCACCCTGGTTGACCGCGCCCACGGCGTTCTGAAGTGTCGGGTAGCCCGTTATGATTATTTTTCGCATTTTCGGTTTTGTTTCCCGAAGCTTCGCCAACAGTTCAATGCCCTCCATGTCGGGCAGGCGAACATCGAGCAACGCTAGATTAAAGAAGTCGGTTTCGCTCTTTTCTATGCCTTTTTTGGCGGTGTCTACTGATTCAACGCTGTATCCTTCATCTTCAAGGATGGCTGCGAGCACCTTCCTTATGTTCTCATCGTCGTCCACAATTAGGATTCTAGCGGTTTTGTCCATTCAGTTTCTTCACCTCTGCCTTGTTTTTCTCCAAGTTTGAAAGCGTACTCTTCCCAAGCGCAGTCGTCACTTGGTCGAGTTCGCGACTTGAGAAGTAAACTGCCTCGTGCTTTGATAAAGCATTTATGAACGCTTAATACGAATTCTCACTTAATCCGCGAATCAAAAAATGCGTTTACTGTTTCAGGTAGCTTCGCCTGGCCGCAGCCACGTATTCGACAAACTCGAGCTGACAGTCTTTGTCTATCTCCAGTGGAACCCCGATTTTAGCGTACAGGTTTTTCATGATGAGAATTTCGATGAAGCGAGCGCCCACGCCGAAGATTTTCTCGAGACCTGTCTGGAATTCCTCAAGGTTTTCCGGGATGCCATGGCTGGCTACGCCGAGTTTTTTCTCAATGTGGAAGTAGATTGATTGCTTCGCTGATTCCCCTAAAGAACCCAAAGCTTCGTCTACGGTGCCAAGCAATAGCGTATCAAATTTTCTGTTCTTCGCTGTCAACGTTGATCCTCAATATAGACTATGATGGTAAAGTTATAGCCTATTAGGCTACCTTTCACATTTAAAGTTAATCCTTAGTTCTATCTTTTTCGTGTGAAATCAGAATCAGACTTTAGTTCTGTATTAGATTTGGCTGTAGAAGGATATATCTTAAGGTGCGTTCTGCAATTACTTAACTCGATAGAACGACTTGGATAAGAACGCTGAACGATTTGGACGATTGAAGCCTGAAGAAAAATAGCCATCTCCATGGACATGACCGACGCGTGTGTCCGCATCTGCGCCGACGGCATCCGAGCAGAATACACCAGCATCAGCGAGGAATAGCTTGTTGAAAAACTGAACGAAAGGCTTGAATGGACAAAACGCAAGAAGAACTCATTGAAGAAAAGTTAAAGACCTTTGAAAGTTAGTGTGACGAGTCTACGCTGACACTTCTACGGGTTCTTCTTCCAAAGCCACGGCAGCTTTCAAGGTTACATTGTCTTGTTTGGGCACAGGTCTGGTTATGCGTTTTTCTTCTTTTTGATGCCCAATCCAGTAGAATGCCCACCCGACGATCCACATGAGGATAATTGCTGGTAGCAGTAGTGCTGTAATGACTCGGTTGCGTGGTCGCTTCTGTTTAGTGTCTCGCAAGACTGCACCCTAAAGACATAATATATCGGAAGAGGGAAAAAAAGCTTTCCCAACTCAGAATATGAATTTCTAGTAAACACCCAGTTCCCGCGTGTTCTCATGACGGTTTTCGGAAGGCTTTAACATTTTGCCGAGGCACTTTTCGGTTTACATTACCTGTGGCTGTTCAAGCTTGGTCTTCGGTCCAGTCTCCCGTTGCCTTCCAATCCACGTGAGGATACAACCGATAACCCAGATGAAAACTAAAAATGGCACGAACAGGACTGTTATGATTTTCCTGCTTCGTGTTCTCTTATGCCTCTGGCCTTGCATGTTTTCGCCTTCTTTCGTATCCTCGCTGTTTCGCTTGATTGCGAACGCTCCATAATTATAACATGCGTCATACGCTAAGGCTTTCCCCACCAAGAATTCAGATTTTGGATAAACACCATGTTGACGGACTGTTTTTATACGAGCATAGCCTTCATTCCGAGGAACGAGGCGAACGCCCAAAGTGACAATTATCGTGGACGACGCAGGCAGCGGCGACTTACTCTTCGGCATCATTATCGGCGCGTTTCGCGTTGAAACCGGTGAGTTCAAGTACGGGCTAATCGACGTGAAGTTCTTCCAATCCCCCCTCTACTGCAACAAAGCAATCCTGACGGAAGCATCTAAAGTTACGTTGGAATTGCTCGCATGCCTAAAGGCAAAGCCAAACGAAGAGGTACACCTCTGCCAAGGCTACATCTTCGACGAAGCAGCGGCTGAACTGAAGAAAACTCTGGAAGAAAAACTCGTCCAACGCATCCGAGTCATCGGCGAAGCGCAACGTTTGACCGAGATCGCTTACTTAGACGAAATACGCAACTTAGGCTATGAGCCGTTGGCGGAGCGGGAGGAGAAACGGGCGAAGAGTTTCTTTCACATGATGCGCTGGCTAAAGGCGAACCCTGACAAACTCCAGTACGCCAAGACAGGTTGGCCTAGGCTGAAACGGTACCGTTTGTTCGCTTCACTCGGAGACGCTGCGCCGAAGCACACTGCCGTATGCAGCGAGTGTGGGAGCGAGTGTGAGGTTCCTTTCAAGCCAGACCCGCATAGACCAGTTTATTGTCGTGCCTGTTGGGGGAAGCGGAGACCCAAGCGTAGAAAAGCTTAACAATAGTTTAGGCGGAGTATACGGTTATGACTCAGCGTGAAAGCGTACGAAAACTCGGCAAGAACGAGAGCTACAAATGTCCTTTACTGCATCAACGCCCAAAGCATGAATTGGCATTCTTCAAGGATTTCGATTCGCATTTCCGCACTTTCGGAAACAGCGACGACGACCACTTTGCTGTCGTCAAGCTGCATGAGGAGCTGTTCTGGAAGCTCAGATGTTCGGAATCGGAGAAACGCAGTCTTTCTCAAAATGATTTAGGCGAGTTGTCGTTGAAAGCTTGGCTTGACGCCATGAAGCAGAATACGGGCAAAGAGATTCAGGTAATCCAAAGAAAGTAAGTAGCGAAAAGAATAACCCGAAAAGACAAGGCAACAAGCTTGTGGTAGTCGAATAGTAATCACATAGTCTTAATACAGATTTTAGTCGTTTGAGTTAGTTAAATGGGAGGTGTTTTGCAAAATATGCGAGCTTCAAAAAATGAATTAACCAAATCAATGGATAACGAAATGGCAACTATGTCTGATGCAGTTTGGGGTGAAATGCACGTTGAATACGACGTATTCAAACAGAAGATGGATGTTACTCCGCTTCTGAAAAGCTTGCCCAACGACCGTGATCCGTGTCCGCATTGGGGCATAGTTACAAAAGGTCAAATAAAGATAATGTACGACGGGAAAGAAGAAGTAGCCAAAGCAGGAGACGCTTATTACATGCCGCCCGGTCACACTGCAATCGTAGAAGCCGGTACAGAAGGTTGGGAATTCAGTCCAAACGAAAAGCTACAGAAAACCATGGAAGTAATGATGCGCAACATGGAAGCAATGATGAAGGGAAAATAGTAGCCGAATATTTTTGATCTTCCCGGCTTTTTTATTTACAATCGGTTTTCCATTGGCTACTAGGTTACCGCCAAGTGCAAACCAATTTTGAAGCTCGCACCGTTGCAAAGGTGAACCTTTTGGGTGAGTTCTTTCGTCCAGTCGTGTATGGCGTTCAAGTCTCGAGTGTCGTAAACTCCTGGTTCCGTTTCTTTGTAGGCAGCTTCGATTCTTGGTCTATCTGTTTCCATGAATCTTTTTGCCCACCATGGCGTCTTGCTGTAGTTGTAGATGCCGCCGAACAAGCCTAAGGCGACGGGTTGCAGATGGTACTGAGCGGCTTTGTCTTCAAGATATTTTCGTCTAGCTGTTTCAGCCGCGCCAGGATTTGCTTCTCGCTCGCTGGGTGTCTGGGAGGCGGAGCCGCAGCAGACGAAGAGGGCGACTTTCTTTTTTGCCAGTTCTTTCTGGAATTTCTCCAGGAATGCTTCGGGTTCGCCTGTCCACTTGTGGATTTGGATGCCGCTGCCCACGATGACGAGGTCGTATTCGGCTATGTCTTTGACTTTTTCCAGTTTGGCGTTGACAACTCGCAAAATTAGTCCTTGTTGGCGGAGGGTTTCTGCGATTTCTTCCGCTGTTTTGGTTGCTGCGCCGTATCGTGTTCCGTAAACAATGAGTGCTTTGCTCATGTGATTACACCTCCTTTGCGTTGTGTGCTAAGTTTGTATAGCTTCAATCCAACCAGTAAGTGCCATAGCATCAAGAGCAAGCCCGCGGCAGAAAGCAAAGAGGCGGATAATAAGATGAAATCTTGTGCTGGCACCATGGCTGAGCCTACGATGAAAGCCAAGTCGAGAGCACTTGCTAGAATTCCCGCATAGGCAGTAATCTTGCCAAAACTTCTTCGCAACATGACTACAGACATGAACAGACCTGCAACAGCTAGGAGAAGCAGGCTCAGGTAGACTCCGACATTTTGGTATGCGACGCCTTGATTGAAGCCGCTTTTTAGCACTGCTTGTCCCTCTGCCAGCAAGGTTTCTCTCTGCGTTTCTGTCGTAGCGGCAGCGTATTGGTTACTGAGGATAAGCATCGGCATTGCCGAGTTTGAAATGAAGTAGATCGCAATCCCAGCGAAGTTGAAGACCGTGGCAATGGCTATGAGTTTTCTGTCTGTTCGCCTAAGCACAACATAAAGTGCAAGAAACATCACGCCAACAAGGGCGTAATCTACTAAGTCGAACACACCGAGGAAGCTTAATCCTAGCAGACTATTGTTTTGAATCAATGTGAACCAGCCAACGACAGTATTCGGTTGAGTCTGCCCAGCGAATAGGGAAATTTCTGCCCCAATGTTTCTTCTGAAGACTAACGCGGCAATCAGGGCAGCGATTGCGCTGACTCTATAGAGGTTTTTCCATGACGAGTCAACGGCTTCGAAACGGTTTTCTTCCGTTTCAAAAACAACCGATTTTTTAGTCATGCTCTAACAGCTCGCTGCTTTGGTGTTGTGGTTGATTAATGCGCCGGTAATTCCTGCTGCGATGCCGAAGAATGGTGGAACTATGCCTCCGCCAACAAGGAGCATCATGATTGACAACAAAATGAGGAGCATGCCGCCGTTCTTCCTTTCGACATATTTGCCTGCCCACACTGCCACCAAAAGGCCAAAAATGATCGTGAGGACGCCGGTAACTATGAAGTTGGGGATGAGGGTCATTGCGGGTTCTCCGCCCAACGCCGTCAGTGAAGGCCACGCTTCAATAATAATGCTGCTTGGAGCCACGTTGCCCTGCAATATTTCGCCAGGTCCATGAGACGCACCGCCAAGCCCCGCGAAAATGCCAATAGCTGAAGCCGCAATTCTTAGCTTTCTCATTGTTTCTTCACCTCGATGGGATTTTGCTCAATTGTTTTCTGGATTTCGTCTTCTCCGAGGTCTATTCGAAGAATGCCCTTTTTGCCGATAACCTCTAGGATTATGCCTTCCGCGAACGTGGCTTGGACTAGTTCGCCTATTGTGCCTTCAACGAGGACGCTGTCGCTGGAACCGTTGGTTAGGGTGACGTTTTTGAGGTTTCTCTTCGACTTGAGCTCGACAGAGAAGACCCGTTCTTTGCCGATTGTTTCGCTTTCCATTCTTACTGCCTCACATAACTGAGAAGGCGCCGATAGATGATTAGTTTTATTTGAGGAAGATGCTTAGAAGTAAGCATCAATGCTAAGACTTAGCGTCGGTGATTAGAAATTGGAGAATGATGAAGGAATAGAGAAACTATTTTTTGAACTTGCCAGCGAAAGCAGACTCGGCATACTGCGTGAACTGCAGAAGGAAAATCTGAAGATGCAGGAAATCGCCCGTCGGCTGGATGTGACTGCAACGGAAGCTTTCAGGCAACTGCAACGCCTAAGCGAAGCATTGCTAGTTCAGAAGCAACCCGATGGAGCATTCGCGATTACGCAGTACGGCAATCTGGTGTTGCAGCTTTCGTCCTCTTTAGAATTTATCTCCAAGTACAAAGATTACTTCTCAACACATGACGTAATGCGGCTTCCCATTCAATTCGTGAATAGATTAGGCGAGCTTTCACATGTTAACCTATGTACGGACACGATTGAGACCTTAAACAAGGCTGAACAGGCGTTCATAGAAGCTGAGCAGTATGGCTGGGGGATAGCAGAAGGCACCATACCCGAACATATGGCACCAAAAATGAGTGAGATAATGCAGAGAGGAGTGAAGCTAAGGTTTCTCATTCCAGAAAATCGTCTCTCAGCCGATGTAACCCAGCCAGCCATAAAGAACTTTGAAGGGAGAGGTCTCTCTGACCTTCCAGCGATAGTTGTCCTCACTGAAAAAGAGGGAGGTATATGTTTTCGCCAAGTTGGAGGGAGGGTTGACTACTCTGGCTTTTTTGGAAAAGACCCGATATTCCTCAACTGGGTTAAAGACCTATTCCTGTATTGTTGGGAAAAAGGGAAGCGGTTTTAACGGTTCAAGTCGTTTGAGCCGCCTCACCGCAGCTGGAAGAGCCTTCGGGCAATCAGGGAAAACCATATCATCCAAAGCACATACCCAGCAGCTATGAAGAGGGCAATTATATTCGACGAAGAGAAGGCAGCTGTGGCTATGTCACCAGCAAAAAACAGGAGTACACTTGCAACGATTCCCACGTAAGCGGTTGGTTTGCTGAAGATTTTGCTCCGCAACATGACCACTGAGATTATCAGCCCTCCGATTAATAGTGTGCTGCGACCAGCCGTCCCCGTTATAAGAAAGACTGGTATCCCGAGGATTGGCAGGGCTGTCGCGATTAACGACCAAATTCTGCTAGTGCGTTTGAGTGCGACATATAGAGCAAGAAACATCGTGCAAAAAAGAGGCATAATGGCAATGTCCAAGAGATTAAGCACATTAAGCAAGTCAGTTTGAATCCCGCTGAATCCAGCATTCAGCTTGAAGAGTACAACAAGCCAATTATTCACAAATGGCGTGAACCACCCGTTTATGTTGGTAATGATGCCGATGGAACCGATCAAGAACAATACTAATAAAATCAGGGCAGACACTGCGCCAATTTTGTAGACGCCTTTTCCCACGGAGCCTATTGTTTCCGCATCAGCAATCTGATTCGTCAATTCAAATTTCCTCACTTCTCCGATGGATGTCATACGCAAACCCTGCCACAACAACTAACAGCATAACTACGTCTGAAACGTAGCCAAGAAGAGAAAGAATAGAGTAAGAGTTTGTACCGTGCGCATCAAAGAATATCAAGGGCCACCCGGTGATTGCGATTGCAACGGAAAACCAGAACATAAACACAAAAACGACTATGGACCAAGGCCATTGCTTGGCAAGGAAGCCTCTTGCATTAATGCTTAGGTGTGCATGCCACCACTTTAATGGTTTGTTTATTCTGGTTGCGACAGCACTAGCTACGACTCCGAGGAATATTGGCGGAGAGCCTCCTCCAACTAGGAAAAGCAAAATTGAAAGGAGTAGCAGAATCAAGGCGCCGTACTTTCTCTGAACGAAAGCAACAGCCCACAATGTGACTGAGAAACCAACTATCATCGCAAGGATTCCGGATACAAGGAAGTTGGGAATGATTGTTAAGGCAGGTTCAGTTGCACCTGTCCATAACTTTTGCGCTGGACCAATGGCGTCTATAACTAAACCGTTTGTCGCAGCACTGCCTTGAAGCGTTTCAAATAAACCGTGTTCCATGCCAGCTAATCCAACTATAGCGCCGAGTGCTGAGGCTGTTACTCTTGTTGCACTGATTGACGATTTCTGCTTCTGCAAAAGAGGTGAAACATCATCCATGTCTCTCACCTAAAGATGCGTTCGTTCGCCTCAGATTGTTATTCTAATCGTTTTGTTTATATACCCTGCGCCTGCCCTTCCAAACATTCCCTTCGCATAGCTTTTGTTCAGCTAAGATTTTATTTACTGCCACCTACAAAAGGATTAGAGGGCGGTAGGAACGAACGTAGAAGTTGGAGAATATGTAGAAAAGCTGAAGTCTCCACAAAAGGAGCTTGTTCAGAAGCTGAGAGACATGATTTTAAAGACTGTTCCCGACATCAAAGAAGAATTTTAAAATGGGAGTGCCATGGTACGAAGGAAAGTACTATATTGTCGCATTGAAGGACCACGTTAACGTGGGTTTTTCGGTGAAGGGCTTATCGGAGCAGGAGATGACTTTGTTTGAAGGCAAGGGGAAGATGATGAGGCAT
>DATEAU010000151.1:0-2949 GCA_035288165.1 Bathyarchaeia archaeon | reverse complement strand
TGGCTCAACCTGCTGACGAGTTATCGAACAAGCATCGCCTATTGCTATGGACGAATTCAGGCTCTTGCTTTGTAAGCTATCGATGCTCTTTTCTATTGTAAACGTTGACGGTGATGCTAAACCAAAACTCCCGTCGTTTTCTGGCACCAGCGACTTGAGCGCAGCTACTACTGCAGGCACGGCGTTACAGCCTTTCTTGTCAAGCATCGCAATTGTTATCTTCATGATAGACGCCCTTCAAGTTCATTGATTACACGGTATTGTCTCGGTAAAGCATTAATCTTTAATCAGTGATATCCTCTGTTCGAGGAATATTGAGTTGCCGATTCTACCCATAGACACAGGCCGTTACGGAACACCCGAAATGCGCGAAGTTTTCGAGGAAGAAAACCGTCTTCAAAAGATGCTCGATGTCGAAGCCGCTCTCGCTTGGGCACATGCCGAAGTTGGCAACATACCAAAAAAAGACGCTGAAAAAATCGCCCGCATGGCTACTTTGAGGTACGTTAGAATAACTCGCGTGAAAGCGATAGAGAAAGAGATCAAGCACGACGTTGCCGCCATAGTCCGCGCTCTATCTGAAGCATGCGGACCAAGCGGCGCCTACGTCCACCTAGGTGCCACAAGCTACGACATCGTAGACACAGCAAATGCGTTGCAGCTAAAAGACGCCTTAGAAATAATAGAGAACAAACTGGCTTGCCTCAGAAGGACTCTGCAGGAAAAAACTGGCAAGCACAAGGGAACAATGATGATAGGACGAACTCACGGTCAGCACGCGCTGCCGATAACATTAGGCTTTAAGTTCGCTGTTTGGGTTTGCGAAATCTCACGCCACATACAAAGATTACGTGAGTGCAAAGACCGTGTAGCGGTTGGAAAAATCAGCGGCGCCGTCGGGACGCAAGCTGGGCTAGGCGAACACGCACCACGCATTCAAGAACTCGTCATGGACCGCTTAGGAATTCGTGCAGCGGAGATTTCCACCCAGATAGTGCAGAGAGACCGCTACGCTGAACTCGTCTGCGTTCTCGCCTTAATCGCCAGTTCGTTGGAGAACTTCGCTACGGAAATTCGCGAGTTACAACGACCTGAAATTGGAGAACTCTTCGAATCCTTTGAAACGGAAAAGCAAGTTGGAAGCTCCACAATGCCTCACAAGCAGAACCCTGAAACTTGCGAACGCGTATGCGGTTTAGCCCGAATAGTAAGGAGCCTCGTCGTTCCCGCACTTGAAGACGTTGTCACATGGCACGAGAGAGATTTAACCCAGTCATCGGCGGAACGTTTCATCTTTCCAGAAGCATGCATTCTCGTTGACTACTTGCTCGAATTGATGACTAGCATCATTTCGAATTTGCGTGTTGATGAAAAGCGAATGCTTGAAAACATCAACCTAACCCAAGGACGAACCATGTCAGAAGCAGTTATGATGGCGCTTACAAAGAAAGGCGTCAACCGTCAAGAAGCACACGAGCTGCTTAGGAAACTCGCCATAAAAAGCGAGGTTGAGAAACGATCGTTCAAACAGGTTCTCTTGCAGGACGAGTTTGTAAGCGCCAAGTTAAGCAAGAAAGAAATAGAATTCGCTTTGAACCCGAAAAACTATCTTGGCACAGCTGTTAAGCAGGCGGAGTACTTCGCACAAGACTAAGCCGAGTATTCCGAAAGTGCCCTCTGCTTCCACTCTTCGCCCTTTTCAAGTTTCTCCCACACATCTTTCTTGACGAACCCACCGACTTGTTCTTTAACTCTCTTAGCCACCCTCGGTCCCATAAGAGGCAGATTTGTTAACTCCTCGAGTGTTGCGTGTTTAATATCGGCGATTGTTTTGTATCCTGCATTGTATATTATGCGCCCGCGAACGCGACCCACCCCCTCCAATTTCACGATGGGCAGTAATTCTTTCTTGATTCCTTTGGATACTCTTTCAATCAGCTCGGAGGTTAAGGGGAGTGTCTCCTTTTTTCCTAAAAGCGCCGCTAACTCGTGCGTTGCATGCAACAGCCACTTGGCGTTCTCAATAATCCTGTAAAGATCGCCTGGTTGCACCCTGAATCGTTCAATTAACGTGTCCTCGCCGGTTTCTTCGATCCAGCTTTTCAGCACCATGGCTGTTTTTACTTCGCCTAGGAACTCCTCGTAAGCAATGCGATCTTCCCACTCGTTTGGAACATTCACGAAAAACTCCTGTCGGTGCTCTTCCATGGCAACTGCTGTTTCGTCAATTTCTTGTGAATAAGGTCTCATTACTGGTCCCATGTCTGGAGTGTGTGCAATTAAATGCAGCATGCTTAAGTCTGTTAGATGAGCAGGTTTGTTTCCCAAGGCGCCGCGAATCACGACGGCGGAAGCTGGGTCGATGTAGAGTTCGCTTACTCTTTTCCCGAATTTGGTGGCGCATATCTTTTCTCCATCGATGTCCAGCATCTCCTCGTCGTGCAAGTATTTCAGAATTTTTGCAATCAGGCTCCTGATGGCTTTAACGTCGTATTGGTATGCGTAGAAGGTTTTTCCGAAGAACTCGTAAACCCCGTTTTCCGTCTTGGCAAAGTCTGAGGCGACTGTTGCCAGAACGTGCCCTCGAATTATTTTTTCCACTGCTAGCCGTGACCATATTCGTTCTGGCTTGGCTAGGATGTAGCTGTCCATCAAGTAATCCGCTTCATCGGCGGTCTTTGCGATTAGTATCGCTTCGCCAACCTTATCGTATTTCGGTCTTCCCGCTCGTCCTGCCATTTGTTTGTAATCCAAAACCGCGATTGGATAGTAGCCGTATCCTGCTTCGTAGCGTCTGTAATCTTGTATGACTACGGTGCGGGCTGGGAGGTTTACTCCGAAGGCAAGTGTTGGCGTGGCGGTTAGAACCTTGATTTTTCCTTGTCGAAATAGGTCTTCGATTAGTTTGCGGTGTGCGCCTGCTAAGCCTGCGTGGTGAAAGGCTGTTCC
>DATEAU010000150.1:0-3865 GCA_035288165.1 Bathyarchaeia archaeon | reverse complement strand
ATGTCCATGTCCATCTGCTTCCACACTTCGTCGCCTGCTTGTAGGAGTGGCTCCATGATTTTCGCTCGTGCGATTTCTGGCTCATAAATCTCAATTGGAGTTCTGTTAACGCGGACCCTTCCGACGCCGGCTCTTACGACGGCTCGGGCGACCGCGGTTTTTCTTTTTCCACTGACAACTAGTACTTTCTTTTTCTCTGGCATGATTAAACAACCTCGTGCCATCCGATTTCCTTCGCCAACTCGCCAAGGGTGAAGGATGGTCCTTTTAGTTTTGCTGATTGGGCTTCTGTGAACGTTTCTGTTTTATGGTTTTTCAACTCTTCGGGAATGCCCATGAATACTCTAAGCCTTGCGAAGGCGTTCTTTCCTTTCGGCTGCCTGATTGGCAGCATGCCACCGACGGTTTTGCGGACGATTCTGTCGGGTCTCCTATAGTGGAATGGTCCTCTTGCGGGAGCACCTACTTCGAGAAACACATGGGCTTCTGCGATCTTGCTTTTTTTCTTTCCTGAGATGATGGTTTTCTCCGCGTTTACGATTATTACTTCTTCGCCGTTCAAAAGTTTCTTGGCGACTTTGCTTGCCATCCTGCCCAGTATGAGTCCTTCAGCGTTCACGATGGCAGTTGGTTTTTTCAGGTCTTGCATCTTTTTCACCGCATTATCTTGACGTTTGAGCCTGTTGGGTTTTTCTCCATAAGCTCTGGAATGGATAGGAACTTTGCTTTTGCAGCTTTAAGTTTCACTTCGGCTTTTTCTGACAAGTCAAAAGCAGCTATAGTTAAGGAGTGGTTGAGGTTGCCTGTTCCAAGGATTTTTCCAGGCACGATTACTATGTCGCTTCGTTTCGTGTGCCTGTTTATTTGGCTAAGGTTCACCGCGACGCGTTGCCTGCTCGGTTTCGCCAAGTTTTCCGCTACGTCGTGCCAGATTTTGGCGTCTTTTTCTCTGCTTTGCGTTTTCAAGGAACGGATAAGCTTTATAAGCTCAGGGTTGGTGGATTTTGTTTCTCTCATTTTTCTTCCACTTTTAGCTGTTCTTCAAACTCTAGTAATTGTTTGTCTAGTATTTTGGTGGCTTGTCTCAGGACGGTTTCGGGTGGAAGCGCGCCTGTGGTTTCGATGTTCATTATGAACGCGTTCTTTTCCCATCCTACCTTAATTTTTTTAGGCTCTTCGGGGCAAGCTTCCACGCAATCCATGCAGAGGTTACACGCCAATAAGTCTCGGATGTCTATTTTTGCGTCTTTTACGGTGAAGACCCTTTTTGGGCAAATATCCGCGCATTTCTGGCAGTCTTCACAGCTTTTAGCTGGGACTTCTATCTGGGGGAAATACTTGTAAGTGCACATGCAGGTTGGCTGCCATTTGGCGTGGTTCTTTCCTTTTCCAAGCCTTGCGTAGGCTTCAAGCTTCAGCTTCTGTCCCTTAGCCAACTTTATTATGGGAATTTTGTCGGAAACAGGAATAACGTCAGGATTTTCTGAAACAAGTTCTCCTGAGTAAACTGTTCGGGTTCCCTCCTTCGATTCGGCGTCAAGCGTCAGGGTCACTCGGCACTGGGGGCAGCCAAACTCGCTCTGGCAAGCGCAGTCTTCAGGAAGATTATAAGTTTCCAAATCAGTCTTCAGCGGGGTCAATCCCAGCCTGTGAGAGATAATTTCGTCCTGAAGTATGGCGGAGTTCTCGATCATTACGACTTCGTCTATTGCCATGCTCGGGACTTCAGCAAGCGCTATTCGCCGCAGAGCGTTCATTAAAGTAACGTCTGCGTCCCGTACGATTATGCGAATGTTCGTTGCGTCTTTCTCGAGCACTTCGATTTTCACTTTTCTATGACACCCCACAACTGAATGTAGCCATAACGGCTATGCGGTTCAATAGAAGTATAAGTGCATTATTTCAATTTTTCTGTAAATAAGCACCTAAACTTGCGACTAAACTCTTCGGCCTCTTCTGCCGCCTGGCCTTCTTGTGCCATCATGCGGAATCGGCGTAACTTCCTCGATCCGTTCTATCCTGAACCCGAACCTTGCGAACGCTCGAATCGCCGCTTGAGCGCCTGGTCCAGGTGTTCGTGGGCCGGCTCCGCCTGGCGCGCGGACTTTGATGTGTATGGCGGTTATTCCTTTGTCTCGCGCTACTTCAGCGGCTGATGTAGCTGCTCGCATAGCCGCGTAGGGTGAGGATTCCATGCGGTCGGCTTTGACGAACATGCCGCCGCTCGTTCTGGAGACTGTTTCTGCGCCTGAAATGTCCGTGATATGTATAATCGTGTTATTATAGCTGCTGAAGATGTGGACGACGCCCCATTTCTCGTTACGTTTGCTGCTGCTCAGAACCTGCCGCCTCCTCTGGGTCCTCTTCTGCCCCTAGGCTGCCTTATCTCGGGCTGTTTGGTGACAACAGTCATTGCCACACGTGTCGGATGCGCCGGATTAACTAGCGTACTCTGTTGGGAGTAAGTGATTTGGGCTTCTTCTTCGCGTGAAACGATGTAGCTTGGTACAGTTACTCTTCTGTTGCCTATGATTATGTGCCCGTGCGTGATTAATTGTCGGGCTTGGTAGCTGGTTTTGGCTAGGCTCTTTCGGAATATGATTGTTTGGAGTCTGCGTTCCAGGAGGTCCTCTATGGTTAAGTCCAAAACGTTGTCTAAGGCTGCGGTTTCTTGGAGGATGCCGATCCTCTTCAGTTTCGTTAGGATCTCGTTTTCCATTTTTTCGCGCTCTTCAGGCGCCTTGCCGATGAGGGAGCGGGCTATGCCTCTGAATTTTGATAAGGTTGTTTCGTGGCGCCAGAGCTCGTGCTTGTTACGTAAACCGTAAATTCCTAAGAGTTTGAGTTCTTCTTGGAGGACGTCTCTGCGCCACTTGAATCGTGGAGTTTCGTACTTTTTCCTTTGCCTTTTCGGGTCACCCATTATTATTTGCCTCCTTCGGCTGGCGGTGGAGCTCCGGGTCTTGCACCCATGAGCGTCTTCTTCTTTACGCCTAAAGCTTTGCCTGCTCTACCCGTGGTCTTGGTGTGTTGACCGCGGACTTTGAGGCTGTAGGCGTGGCGGTATCCGCGCCAAGATCTGATCTCTTTAGCTTGGTCAATATCTGTTTTTATTCTCAGGACAAGCTCTGCGCTTGTAAGATGGATGTCTTTGCCTGTTTCCCCGTCTTTTCTTCGGTTGAAGAGCCAGATTGGAAGGTTGTATTTTGCTGGGTCTTCGATTATTTCTTCTATTCGGTCAACTTCTGATTCTGTTATGAAGCCAACTCTCACGTCGGGGTTAACTTCAGCCTTTTTCAATATGGCGTTTGCGAGGCTCATGCTTATTCCCTTAATTTCTGTTAACGCGTATACAGCTTTTAGGGTTCCTGCTACGTCTGCGCCCGCGATTCTTAGAATGTGGCGAAACTCTTGTGACATTCAATTTCATCCGTTTATTTTTGAAGCAAAGTACTGATGAGGCATAATTTATTTAAACCTTCCTTACTTGACTCGGAGCAAAATCCATCTTCCCATGGAGTAAAATCGAAGGTTTGACGAGGAAATTTCTGAAGCGTTGAGAAAAAAATGCGCACTCTTGATTACAGGATTTCGTTTAGTGTTTTGAGTTTGAAATCTGGGTTTGTTGTTTCAATGAGTTTGTTGATACCGTTCTTCTTCGTTAGTTTGTGGATTTCTTGGTCCTCGGTTATTAGAGCGTCACATGTATTTATTGCTGAAGCAGCTATGAGACAGTCGACGAAATCGGTGAGTGCGTTTCTGAGTTTGAACGATGTGAGTAAGATTTTACTGTCATAAACTTGAACTTTTTCTAGCTCTTCTTCGTAGACGATCGCTCTTATACCCTCTGTCACGGTCTCAGGCA
>DATEAU010000149.1:0-4719 GCA_035288165.1 Bathyarchaeia archaeon | reverse complement strand
TCCCTTCTTCATGGCGTCCAAAACCTGTTGCGAACCCGATTCGACGCCGAACCAGACACTGATGCAGCCTGCCTCCTTCATTTTCACGAGCAGTTCCTTCGTGAGCATGTCCACGCGGGTTCCGCAATTCCATTTTATCTTTAAACCGCGTCTAAGGATGTCGCTGCACAACTCTTCCGTCCGAGTTTGGTCCACGGTGAACGCGTCATCGCAAAACGTAAAGTTAGTCACGTTGTAGGTTTTGTGGAGAAACTCTAGCTCATCCACCACGTTTTTCGGGGTTCTGATACGGTATTTTCGCCCGTGCATCCTGACGGTTGTGCAGAACTCGCACCAGTACACGCAGCCCCTGCTTGTTGCCAAATACAAGATGTCCTCAGTTTCACGCAGTTTCTCCATGGGCCACAGGTGACGAGCGGGAAACGGAAGCGAATCCAAATCCTCAATGTACGGCCTGTCGGGGTTATGTACAAACTTCCCGTTTCTCCTGCACGTCGTCCCAACCACATCGCTGTAATCCTTGCCCTTTTCGATTCGTTGCACAAGCTCCAGCATCGTGTTTTCGCCCTCTCTCCTGACGACAACATCAAGCTGGGGGCATTCCTGCAACGCTTTTTCGTCCCAGAACGTGACATGTGGACCGCCGAGCGCAGTAACGCAGTTTGGGTGCACTTCTTTGGCAATTCTCGCAGTCTGCAACGCCGAGTTATACGTGAGCGTGGTCGCCGTCATCCCGACGACATCAGGTTTACGTTTGCTGAGTTCATTTCTGAACTCGTCGAACGATAGCTTGAGCACTTGGCAATCAATTACGTCGACTTGGTAATGATTTTTCTCCAAGACAGCCGCCAAGTATCCTAAGCCTAGTAAGGCGAACGGTAAATGCCCGACCGCTCCACTTGGCGTGGGCGGATTCACGAGGGTTACGTAAGGCTTCATTATTTTTTCACTGATGATTGTCTTCTCAAAAATACCCTATGCTAGATGCTTAAACTTTTCGTAAAACTGCAACGTGACCGCTGAAGAATTCCGCTATAGAGGAATTAGCTTGTTTCTGCTTGGTTAGAGGAGGGAAACGAACAGGTTCGGAGGCCACTTGTCCCAAGCCGGAGTCACATGAATCTCAGTTAGATCAATACCAGGTATTCTCCGTATCTGCTCGGTTGTTTCAAACAGTTTGTCGAAACATGTTAGGAAAACTGTTCCGTGCAGGTCATAAGGCCCGAGAGTCCTGATCGCGACTACCACATTAGGAATCTCGACCAATTGTGAATAAATCTCAAGCATTTTGCTTCTGTTGGCAACTTTTATGAATAAGAAAGCGAAGGCTTGAAATCCGAGTTTTCTAAGGTCAACTGTTATCGTTGACATGGTCAGCACATGTCCCTTGAGCTTTTTGTATCTTTGAATCACGTTCTTGGTGGAGATTCCCAACTGCTCAGCGATTCTTTTGAAAGGCGTGCGGGCGTTAAGAGAAAGGGTTTTCGCTATTTGCCTGTCTATTTGGTCCATTTGGGCTTTTTCGTGGTTTGCTCCGTTTGGTCGTAGATATTTCTGGGCATCACCATTCTTGCCAAAAGGTTCAAAAATCAAGTTTTCCATATGTTCCATGTACACTGCTTCTGCCCATATCAAAGATTCCACGCGCTTGACATGAAGGTGGGACTCCAAGTCTCGTATGGTTTCGGTTAGTTCTTGAATGTTGTTGAACACTGCCACTGCGAAAACATTGTATCTGCCGAAAGGTCCCACGATATTCATGTGCTCGTAATGCTTGTTTCTAAGGAACTCGGTAACTTCTTTTTCATTCTCTACGGCTGTGATGATTCCTAAATCAACCACATACTCAAAACCTAAAGCGTGCGGGTTTACTTGCATTATCTCGCCGTTAATTATGCCCGTTTTCCAAAGGCGTTTGTACCGCATTCTTACGGCGCCAACCGAGATTTTGCAATCTTTGGCCATTTTTGTGAAGCTGGTGCGTGAATCTTTCAGTAGGGTCTTCAAGATTTTCGCGTCAGTTTCATCAATTCTTGTTCGATTCGGCATCTTCACACTTTTTGGATGATTTTTCTTATAGGTTTAAGACTTATTAATAGTTAAACTTACCCCGTCTTTTATTATACCTTTCCCTATATAAAACGTGCATTATTTGGATTTAGAGGGTGTATTGTGGAAAAATATTTATAAGCTCAGCATTTCAAATGTTTACTGCTCATAAAAGGAGAAAAGAGAAAAATGCAAATACAGAAGAATAAACACAAGATGAATTCAATCGCTTTGACTTTGATTTTAACTATGACTATAGCTATAGGACTGGTTGCTTTACCAGCTGCTAACGCGCATAGCCCTAAATGGGACATCACAACCTACGCCTTCATCACTATGTCACCTAACCCGGTTGGTGTAGGTCAGAATGTTGGCATTGTGATGTGGATTGACAAACTTTTTGACCCGGCCATTTCGATAGAGAACAACTGGAGATTCCATAACTATAACCTCACCATCGTTGATTCTGGCGGTGCAAAAGTGCATGAGAAAATTTTTGAGACTGTCATTGACACAACATCATCGCAGTTTTATTCTTGGACGCCTACTGCAGCTGACACCTATACAGTGATCTTTACTTTCCCAGGACAGGACTACAATACATATCCACATAACCCCGCTTCAGCGTTAGTAAACGACACTTATCTGCCGAGCAGTGCATCAGCGACGTTAACTGTTCAGACCGACCCGTTGCCCGATCCGATAAATAGTTATCCGCTTCCCCAGGAATACTGGACACGTCCGATATGGGGTGAGAATACTGACTGGTGGTCGATTTCGTCAAACTGGCTTGGCACAGGTTCACCAGGGTATTCTCAATGGGCTACGTTTGGGTCATCTCAACGACCTTACCCTGGCGACGCTATAGGACCTGAAACACCTCACGTAATGTGGACTATGCCGCTTCAGTTCGGAGGAGTCGTTGGAGGAAACAATTTTCCCATTCAGGGAAACACTTGGTTCGAGGGCTCTGCATACAATCAAAGATTCACCAATCCGATAATAGTCAGCGGAAGACTCTACTACACTGAACCAAATTCATTCTACAGCGAAGGATCATTCTTCTTTGGACCAGCACCACAAACCTTTGGACCCACAACCAGCGTTGACTTACGCACAGGAAAAGTCATTTGGTCTCGAAACGATGTGCCACCGTTGTCATTCGCTTATATCTATGATGTCGAAGACCCACAACAGCACGGCGTTTACCCAGCAATTCTAATTGCAGCTACAGGCGGAGGTTTCTTTGGAGGAGCGATAGATTGGCGAGCTTTCGATGCATACACAGGAAACCCCTTGTTCAACGTAACTAACGTTCCCACAGGCACAACAGTTCTAGGTCCACAAGGAGAACACCTAAAGTATGTCTTTGCAAACGTAGGCACCCCATTTAGTCCCAATTGGACTCTAGGTCAGTGGAACTCATCCAAACTATGGAGCGGAGCAGGATTCACGAAAGGCGACCCTGGATTATCACCAGCAATAGGTAATCTTGGCACAGTTCCAGGAAACAATGCAAACGCTAGTGACCCAAGTTACGATTATGACTGGAACGTTCCGGCATCTTACGTTAACACAATGCTCGCACCATTTCCTGGAGCTAACCCCGTGTCAGTAATTGCAGCTTTCTACAACGACGTAATAATAGCCCAGAATGGCACTCTACCCGGATTAGCCACTGGTGGATTCGGCACAACAAGCAGCGCTCCCTACACCTATTTCGCAATCAACCTCAATGCATCTAGGGCTCCAATCGGTTCAGTGCTGTGGTGGAACACACTTCCCGCGCCACCTGGCAACGTCAGTGTTTTGGCAGGCGATGCCGACCCAGTGAGTCGCGTATTCTACGAAGCATACAAGGAAACAAGGCAGTTCGTCGGATACAGCATGGACACAGGTCAGAAGGTATGGGGTCCAACTGATAGCCAACCTGACTTAGACTACTATGGCAACCCAGCTACGCCAAACGTCCCAGGCGCGATTGCCTACGGAAAACTTTACAGCGCTGCCTACGGAGGAGTAGTCCACGCCTATGACATGGCAACAGGAAATCTACTGTGGACTTATGGTAACGGTGGACCAGGCAACAGTACCAACGCCGGCTTTTACGGAGGTTTCGCTAATTATCCAACCTTCATAAACGCCATTGGCAACGGAATAATATACCTAGTTACCTCAGAACACACTGTCCAAACACCGATATACAAGGGTGCACTAGCACGCGCTATCAACGCAACAGACGGAACAGAACTCTGGACTCTTTCAGACTACACGGGCGAATTCTTTACAACAAGCTTTGCCATGGCGGACGGCTTTGCCACATTCTTCAACGGCTATTCCAACCAAATCTACAGTGTAGGCAGAGGTCCAAGCGCAATAACAGCGGACGCACCAAGAGCTTCGATTGTTGAGGGATCTAGCGTGGTAATCACTGGCATGGTAACTGATATCTCAGCCGGCACAAGACAGGACGAGCAGGCGGCTCGCTTCCCGAATGGCGTTCCAGCAATGTCTGATGCGAGCATGGATGATTGGATGGGATACGTATACCAGCAGAAGCCGAAACCAACCGATGCTAAAGGCGTTGAAGTCATAATAAGCGTGACCGACTCGAACAACAACACCCGCGATATCGGCAGAACCACCACTGATTCAAACGGCTTCTACAGC
>DATEAU010000148.1:0-6444 GCA_035288165.1 Bathyarchaeia archaeon | reverse complement strand
CCTCCACGGTCGCTGGCTTACTCGGCTCCATGGCTAAGAAATTCTCATCAACAGCCTTAAGCATCCAGCCTTCACCGACGACGATCAGCTTCGGCTCGTAAATTTCTCCTTCCTTGTGAAGATGCTCTTTCTTGGCGGTTTCCTCGTATGTGGTGTCGAAAACCTCGTTCGTCTCCTTAACCTTCGCCGTGTAATCGACAAGTATGAAGTCGCCTTTTTGCAGTGCCATTTTCAATCAGCCTTACGAGTTCGACAAGTAGTTTCGGACGGTAATAAATACTTTCCCTCGCCTAAAGCAAGCGTAATCTGTTGTGTTCAGAAATAGACCCCTCCCCTCTACATAGCTGAAAAACGGGCTTGGAGTGTTTAGGAATGCTTATTTTGGTGACTCACAAATCAACATAGAGCCCGAAAACGTTGAGCGTGGGGCTGTCGGCTAGCTTGGTCTAGGCTTGTAGCCTCGGGCGCTATAGACTCCGGTTCAAATCCGGGCAGCCCCACCAATCAAAGTCTTATATAATTATGATTTGCTGCAAGAAAGCTTGAAATGGGTGCGATTGAATATTCTGGCAGTAATATTGATTATGCTAATTATTCTTGTAAGGAATAAAACCGACAAAAAAAGCTATAACGCTGTTATGCAATCAATGGCTTAAACAAAACAAACTAAGAAGAGGTGAAAAAATGGCAAAAAATAACGTCACCAAATTTGAAGCCAATGCAATCACACTGGAAGGCTTTCACGTTTCGTCGAAGATCAGAACACACAACTTGGAGATTGATGAACCAAAAGAGCTAGGCGGAACAGACAAGGGTCCAAACCCTGTTGAATTAGTGCTGGCGGCGCTCGGCGGATGCCAAGCAATAGTGCTGCGGTTTTACGGAGAGAAACTCGGCGTAAACGTCAAATCGGTGGAGAGCTCTGTTGAGGGCGACTTGGATTTGGGAGGTTTCTTTGGGGTGCCTGGCGTTAGACCTGGATTCCAGAAGGTGAGAGCTGTCACGAGAGTGGATGTTGAAGGTGACCCGGACAAAGTAAAGGAACTCTTAAAAATAGCTGAAGAACGTTGCCCCGTGTTGGACATCTTGAAAAATGGTATTCCAATCGAACTGCAAATCAAACCAGAATAAGCCCAAGCGTCTCTCAATCTCTTACTTTCTCTTTGTCTCGGTTTTTTAATTTGCTTAACTGACATGACCATGTGGTACACTTTTTCTCCAAGTTCTGGCAGGCGACAAGAAAAGCTTTAATTGCCTCAGGTTTATTAGCGTGTGTAATTCGGCGGGTGAGTGGACCTCCACCCGTTCCGCCAAAAAACGAACCCCGGTGTAGGAGGAAAATAGTTGAAAATACGAAGTAAAGATTCAGCTTTAATTGCAATATATGCTGCACTCTATGCAGCGCTTGTTGTTGTTCTTGGAGGCATCTCTTACGGGCCTGTTCAAGTACGCATTGCAGACACAATGCTTGCGGTTGTCCCATTACTTGGTTTACCTGGTGTTGTGGGTCACACGCTTGGAGTATTCATTGCTAATCTATTCTCGCCAGTTGGTCTGATCGACATTCTTAACACGTTACCTTCATTTGCCATGTCATTTGTGGTATACTATGTTTACAAACGGACCAAGAATGACTATACTGTAATCGGAACCTGCATCGCTTACTCTGTTGTCTTAGGTGTAACGGTTGGATGGATGTTGTCTTATGTGTACTCACTACCGCTGCTTCTCACCATGGCTTATGTAGCAATTGGAAATGTTGTTGCGAGTGTGTTCATCGGATGGCCAGTATTTAAGGTACTGAAGAAAACTGGTGTGTTCCAAAAGTGGTTTGCGAATTAGAGGCAAGCAGAATGATGGAGCTTGAAATTGGAAAAAGAGATTGGGAAAAGGCTCAAGTGATAGGAGACCATGAAAAAAACAAACAAGTCCGTGATAGTTCTTAGTGGTGGACCAGACTCCGCAACGGTAGCCTACTGGGCCAAGAAAAAGGGTTACGATGCTTACGCAATTTCCTTCAAGTACGGTCAAATTGCCACGAAAGAAGTTGAATCCGCTCGCAAAATCGCTGATAAACTACAAATTCCCTTGAAAGTAGTTGATCTTTCAGCGCTGAAAGACATCTTCGGGAACGTAACCTCGCTGTGCAACCAGAACATACCAATGACTTCCAGCTTCAGCCAGCCCATCATCGTCCCCTTCAGAAACGCCATATTCCTATCCGTCGCCGTATCCTACGCCAATTCAATCTGCGCAAACAAGATATTCTACGGCGCACACGGCTCCGACGAACCGTTTTATCCTGACTGCAGACGAGAATTCTACAAAGCTTTCGAGAAAGCAGCGTGCCTCGGAACGGGCACAGAAATAACCATCGAGGCACCGTTCAGTGATAAGCGTAAATCTGAGACAATCAAGGCAGGAGCTGAGTTGGGCGTTCCGTTCGACCTTACGTGGTCCTGCTATCGCGATGGCGTGACGCATTGTGGACGATGCGAATCGTGCGTTAACCGCAAGAAAGCTTTCGTTGGAGCGGGAATTCCAGACCCAACTGAATATGAAAAATAGCGCTTTCTAAGCGTAAGCATAGGCTTAATTCCCAGTGCGCAAGAGTTTAATTCTATGTTTCATGCGGAGAAGATGAGAGCAGAGGATTTTACGTTTGCCGTCCAACTTGCCAACACCATGGACTGGAATATGGCTGAGGAAGATTTCGAGTTTATGCTAAAACTTGAACCGCATGGAAGCTTCGTCCTGTTTGATAATGAAGAGCAAGTGGGCATCGCTACTTGCATCAGCTATGGAAAGACAGGCTGGTTCGGCAACCTCGCCATCAAAGATGAGCATCGAAGAAAAGGCGCAGGAACTTTCCTGGTGAAACACGCTGTGAACTACTTAAGAACTAGGCACGTTGAGACGGTTGGGCTTTACGCTTACCAGCATCTGATTGGATTTTATGAAAAAGTCGGTTTCAAGCCACACGATGACTTTGCGGTGCTACGCGGAAAAACCGTCCCAATCGAATCCGAAGAAACGTTTAGAGAAGCGAATGAGGATGATGTTCCCGCTTTGATTGAATTTGCTTCACGTTGCCTCGAAGACGACAGGCAGAAGCTGCTGAAAACAATCCTCCTCTGCAAAAGCAACCTATGCTACTTCTCACCTCAAAACAATGAAATCTCAGGGTTTGTCGCGGCGAAGGTTTACGATGAAATGGCGGAGATAGGACCGTTGTTGTGCAGGCGAGACCGCGCGGATTTTGCGGTTGCGCTTCTGAGAACAATCCTTTACAGGTTAAGTGACATTGAAGTTTATGCTTGCGTGCCCACAAAAGAGAAAATTCTCCTTGAAACATCAGAAGCTGCGGGATTGGAAGAAAAGTTTCGGGTGACAAGAATGTTTTTAGGTTCCGTTGCCGCTCAAAACTGCGTTTATTTACCTGAATCATTGGAGAGAGGCTGAAGCGAATGACAGAGGATTTATGCGCCTTGCTTGCGGAGAGTTTCGTGAAAACCTCGTGGTCTTCAGTGAAGGCTATCGTTGAAAAACTGGCAACTTGGGGAGAAGAGGCGAGTGGAAAACCCGTTTCTTTTTTTAGGTTCAAGAACAATCAGCGAGTTAACGCCACCTTCGAGGGGAACCATTTCTTCTTGAGAAGCTCTGTCGAGTACTCGAACCCGCAGTTGACCGTGGAAGAAATGCAGGGAATCATCGCCGCCAAGCTGCTTGAGGTCTGCGGCAACTACTTCCACGAAAAAGGATTACGTGAACCTGATGCAAGCGACGTTGCTGAATTGTGTGAGAGTCTGAAGAAACCGCATCAGGGACCCATCGTTGCTTTCTTGCTCAACACCGACGACATCGAGCCTGATCGGTACTCCATGAACCCGTTGAAGCAGTCACTCGTGACGAGTGGTCAAAGCGCGTTTCCAGCGGCTTATGTCAAAACGGACAGCCTCAAAGTGGATGAGCAATTCGTCAAGAAATACGAATGCACCTTAGTTTCGAAGGGCGAAGCGGAACTCATAACGGCTCACCTCACGAATGCTAATGGTTCTTACCTGGATTTTTCAGATTCAGTGAAATATGCCCAGTTCGAGAAACTTTCTGAAGTTTTCGGTATGGACTTGTCGCTTCCGGCTCTGCGGATGCCTTTAGCCACCCTTCAAGTCGAAACGAAGGATGGGCTGTTGCATCACGTAATAAGCGAGACGCATCATGATTTTGACACAGTGAAGCTAGCTTACGATTGCATGGGACGAAGCATAACCAAACGAACAACACTGCTAACCGTGCCTCATTCTCGACTGGGCTACGGTTCCAAACGCGCAGCGCGGGGCAAGCTTCGTTTTAACGAAAACAAGCTGGAAAGCGTGTCAGTCACCTACAAGACTACGCGACTTTACCCGAACGCCATGGACCCAGACGACGTGAGCGTGGCCCAAGGGGAAGACAGTTTCACAGTGAAAGGCGAACAACTTGCCGATTATAGCTTTGTAGAGAATCCTTCTTCGCCTCAGTTCTTCCTTTATTCGCTGGGTTCTCCTGAGAACGCGGCTTTGTGGCATGGTGTCGGGGCGTTCGCTGCACCTCAACTGTTGCAGAGCTATTCTTCGTTACGTAACATTTGCAGGGAAGGCAAATTGATTAAGCGACTCCAAGAGTTCGGAGTTAAAACGGATGTTCCGATGCAGTTTAACCTGTCGCCTGACGGCATGTGGGTTCACCCAGTTCACCGCAACATCGACGCCAGTATCGGCTGCGTGGAAAACAAAGCGGACTTGGCGCATATGGGGATGAAAATTGATTACTTGTCACAATATAGGTAATTGTACCATAAGGGGCTGGCATTAATGGTAAACTTTGTGGAATACTTTGCCTTCTGGATTTTTCGCTTAATGCGGAGACTCCAACTGCACAAGATTTTGCACCTTGGAGTGCAAACGCGTCAGTTCTCCGATTACTTTAAGGGAATGGAGAACTCTAAAGCCGTAAGAGGGATCTTCGGCAAAGAAACCGAAGCAGTCCTCCGAGACCTCAAGGTAGAGTTCACGTGGATTGGTGGTTACATGTTCGTGGACGGGACTGACGGTAGATTAGTTATTAATTCGCAGTATCTTAGAACTGGCGACAAGATTGACATCTATTTGGACTTGGTTCATGAACTGTACCATGTTAAACAATTAAGAGAAGGAAGAGAGCTTTTTGATGCACGTTATGAATACGTGGACCGCCCGACTGAGATTGAGGCTTACCGTTACACGGTTGATGAAGCGCGTCGGCTGGGGCTCAGCAATGAGCGAATTCTGCTGTATTTGAAGACGGAGTGGATGACTGAAGAGGGTCTGAAGAGACTGGCAAACCATGTGGGCATAGATTACTGAATGACTATGTGCCTACTTCATGGTAAATCCTCAACATTTTTTCCGCGCAGATATCCCACGTGTAATTGGCTAAAACGAATTCTCGCCCGCTAGCACCCATTTTCCGTCTAAGAGACGAATCTGATAGGAGTTTCAAGATGGCTTCAGCCAACAAGCTGCTGTTGCCTCGCTCAACAAGCAACCCACTCTCACCTTCGCGGACGGCTTCCCTGACTCCGCCCACGTTGAATGCGACAACCGGCTTGGCGGATGCCTGAGCTTCAAGCAGCGCGATGCCTTGCCCCTCTTGAACGGACGGAAGAACGAAAACGTCCGCGCAATTATACAAGGTTGGAAGCATGTTTTCTTTGACGTCGCCTAAGAACAAGAAGTTCCCCGACATATTTATTCCAACCAAATGTGCAATCAAGTTACTCCTTAAAGGGCCATCTCCAACGATTACGAACAGGGCGTCACCGCGTTCTTTGACGACGCGTTTGGCTGCTTCAACAAGAAACTGTAAGCCTTTTCTGGGTATGAGTCTCCCGACGAACAGCACGATAGGTTTGCCTCCAAAACCGAGCTTTCGTTTGAGTGCGTCGGCGTCTTCGGCTGGCTTGAATCTTTCAGGGTCAACACCGTTTGGCGCAACCCTTATCTTCGCCTCGTCCACATCGTAAAACTCGACTGCTTTCTCAGCCGAATAATTGCTAACCGTAACTACCAGATTCGCCTTTCTGGCAGATTCGCCTTCCAGCCTTGAGAGCCTCCACATCAGGAGGTTGGCGAGTTTTTCGCGAACCGATAAAGAACCCCTCGCCAGTGTTTGGACATACTCGTCTGTCAGGACGCCGTGAACGGTCTGAATGAACGGCGCTTTTGCGTTTCTTTTTCTAAGTGATTTTAGGAAGGCGTAGCCGCTTGCGTTGTGCGCTTCGTAAATGTCCGCTTTAATGGCGCTTGCAGAGTTGGAAAGTGTGTGGTTGAAAAACCAGTTATCTATGGGAAAAAGCGCGTCTGTGGAAAAGCACGGAACCAAGCTTATCCCATTGACTTTTGTGGGTTTCTTGAAGCCTGCTTT
>DATEAU010000147.1:0-4803 GCA_035288165.1 Bathyarchaeia archaeon | reverse complement strand
TATCGTTGCGGTGTGATGACGCAAACGTGACTTGGAGCGAATGATTGGCATAGAACGCAACCGTAGAATTTGTCAACGTCCTCGTCTTTCAAGCCTCTTGCCTTGGCGTCTCTGGTTTCGTATGCTTGCATGGCTTCGGGGTAGAACTCTGCCACTTTCGCGGGGTCGGTTATGAAAGTTATCTGGACTTTCTCAATTATAGGCAGTTCGCTCTTGAAAAGTCTGACCAAGACTTTGCCGATGTACTCGAAGCTGTTCAAGCCTTTCTGGAAAGACTTCTTGCCTAGACGTAGCCAGATATCGTAACGCTGATTCAGGTGCATGAAGCCTTCAATGTAGTTCATGTAACCGTGAATGCGTCGTTCAATTACGCCTTCAAGCGCTTGGTCGATGCTGGCGCCTGCCGCCTCAACGAGGATGCCGAGCGGGTAAACTCCGCCTTCCTTCATGTCTTTAATGTCGGGGCCAATTATGGTTACTTTTCCATCTTCAACTTCGTCCATGGGTTTGACCTTGGCTAGTTCAAATTTTTCTTTTATGCCTGGACCGCCAAGTTCTATTTGCATGTCGTTTCTGCGTATACGTTCGCCTTCGTAGATTACGCCAACGTCTACGGGTATATCTTTAAACATCGACATTTTCTTATTGTCCTCCTTCAAATTTTGAAGTCATGACTTTGAGGTTTGCAGCCCACTCCTCCAACGTTCCGTTGGGGAAAGACCAGCTAGCGTGTGGATGGTACATGTTGTCTAAGGTCATGGTTTTCAATTCTGGTGCGAAGTGCATGAGTCCTGATAAAATGAGCCCTTGCATGTAGTAGGGTAAGCCGACGATGAGCACTAAGTCGGGATGTCCTTTGCCGTCTAAGCCTTGCCATTCAGGGTCAACCAAGCGGTTGCCGATATCCATTGCAGACATGAAGCCTGCTGGCTCGTAGCCGCGTTTGAGAAATTCGCCGACCATGTGGGCTGTAGCTACTACTTGGATTTTTGATGCTTTGGCGAAGTCGATTAGGTAGTCGATTAGTTGTTTGCCTTCCATCCACCGTTCAGTGGCGTTGCTGCCTACTACGAGGATTGGGCGTTGAGCCTTCTTTATCATGGCTACTGCTACTTCGGGTTTAGTTATTGGGTTTGCTTTCTTTGTAGCTGATACTTCTGCACATTGCCAGGGTTCACACGACATTCAACATCACTCCTTCATTTTACGTACCATTCTCGGAAGCAACGTCGGGTCGGGAATCACGTTTTCCTTCCAGCCTTTAGCTTCCAGAATCTTTGCGAATTCGTCTTTCAATGTCATGGGCACGTCAGCCATTGTACGCACGAATAGGTGCAGGTCTTGCGGCATTGTTCCGTACAGGCGCTTGCTCAGGTCCACGTAGTGGGAGAGCTTTATTGAGCGTCCCTTCCATGTGTCGTTTGGTCTTATGCAGAGTTTGGCTATGGTGACCATGGCTTCTTGCGGGGTTTCAACTGTCTGGAACAAGTGTTCAGGTGCTGGTCCAACGTTCACTTTGTTGCCTGTGCGTGCATCGTAGACTTCCCAATCTTCGGGTTTGTCTTCCCTGCCAAGGAGCATACGCCTATACTTGCTGCCATGCGGACCCACGAGGACTGGTATGCCTAAGCGCCAGAAACCAGCGGCTATTGCTGCGGCTTTCTGAGAGTAGGCTCCCCATGCCAAGCCGACCGCGCCCAAACGGTTGTAAATATAATCTGCGATTTCCTCGTAGTTTCCTCGAAGGTTCCGTTTAGCGAATATGTTGGCGACTTTGATTGCTGCGCCAGCGATGTGGCTGTTGGCAACGCATGAGCCGACGTTGAGGACGCCTCCAGCTTCAAAACCACCTGGGAATTCTTCGTAGAGGGTTTTGCCGTCTGCGTTCTTGTAGCTGCCTGCGGACATGGCTGAGCAACCTGAAGTCACGACGATGTAGCGTCGGCTTGCGAATTCTCTGCAAATGTCATAAACGTCTTTGCCGCCCTTCGGATAGTTGCTGCATCCTACTACTGCGAGTATTCCTGGGATTTCGCCGAGCACGATGGGGCTGCCCACATTGCGTATTTCTACGTCTTGAATGGCGCCTCTGCCTACGCGGCAAAAGTTCGTTTCTGCAACCATGAGTTTCTCGCCGGCTTTGACTATTAGGCTGTGCACGTTGATTTTTTGTGGGCATGCTGATTCGCAGCGAGCGCATCCAATGCAATACTCGTATATGTCAGTGAGTGGGGCTATGTTGCCTTCAGCTGCTGCCTTGAGGGCTTCGGGGATTTTTTGATCCTGAGGGCAGCTTCTTCGGCACATGTTGCATTGTCTGCAGCTCTTCGCTTCTTTTACGAGTTCTTCTAGAGTTGGCAGATTCTTCAGCTTCTTGCGGACAGGCGCCACTTTTTGGGCGACTCTGACTGCGACTTCGCCGACTTTTTCTGGGTCAAGAATCAAGACGCCGGGTACTTTGCCGCTGACGAGGTCTGCCACAATCGCGTCTGCGTCGTCGTCAGTGCGGTTCTTGAAGCCCATGCAGTTCTTCTCTGAAGCTGCGATTACTGGAGCGTGGACTTTTCGAGCTTCGTCAAAAGCATCAGTTCGAACACACTGCTCATCAAGCACAACCACGTCTGCGAATCCGCCTCTAATGAAACGTAATTGCCAGCTGATTGGACCGACGATTCTCCCTCGGTTGAAATATCTAGTAATATCATGTGCGGTGCAGCATAAGCCTACGACTTCAAGTTTGTCTGTGATGTTGTTGTCTTTCATGTAGTCAATTATGCCGACTGAAGGGATAACGTTGTGACCAATGCACATTATAACAGGCTTTGTCGTGTCAACCGTGCCGATGCCTAAAGAAACCAATGGTGCTTCGGGTTCAGCTTTTGGAAAGCCCAGTACGGAAACTTGTGCGATGTCGCCGATTTCCATTCCTATGTGGTCTACCATGCCTACGTGGAAGGCTTTGGATTCAAAATCTAAGTTGTTTCCTTCTTGACCAGTGTGGGCTACAGCGAGGACTTGAGTGATTTGTTGCTCTGCGTACTCCAAAACTTCATCCAAGTCGCCGAGGGTTGCAGGTTTTATGCCGCATACTAGTCGGGTGATGGGTGCTTCAACTTTAATATTTAAACCGCCGATATCCAGAGGGTACCTGCGACCGTATTTCTCTATTAAGTGGTGAATCATGTGGCGAGAGTGCGCTGTGTGGGTTGCCGCTCCGATACAGCAGGCCAAGAGTACTATGCGTGATGATTGAGCTGCCATGTCTAAGCCGCATGCCCCGCGTTTTCCCGCTGTCAAATCACACTTTCCATAAGTGCATAGGCAGCAGAGATCGCAAACGGGCATGTAGAACGGTTTGTACCTGTTGAGCAGTTTCATGTCCCAGTCGCGTAAGGTGCTCATTGACGGCATAGGGGTTGGTCCCATGGGTTCCGTCCATGAGTCGTCAACAATTTTGCCTATAGAAACTTCAAGGTTTTTGATGAGACCAGTGCTGGTCTTCATTTCGTCAATTTTCAGGTGAACGTTTTTACTCGTCACTTTCTAACCTCTGTAAAGGTGTAATCTTATCCAACCCTTACACTGTTTTTAAACTTTTCCGATTTTTTTTAACAAAAGTAATGGTGGATTAATATAAACGTAAGCTTCTTCAAGACATTCAAGAGAGCTATTGCGGGATGTAGCCTGCGGTTTTCAGTATTTCCCTGATTGAAAGATACGCTGGGTTGTCTGAGGGCAAGTCGAGCAGGGATTTGCCAGCGAGAACATACTCGTCCAATTGCTCATCAGCAACGATTTTGCCTAAATACTTGAATTTCAAATCCGCTTCTGCCTGAGCACCCAGTTGTGCTGGAAACCTGTAGCCGCCGATGAGGTAAAAATTGTCGAATTGAATTTCAACTTCTTTAGCTATGCGGTAAGCGCGTCTCACGTGATCGAGGGATTTCTTGGAATGGTCAAGGATGTCGAAGATGTCGTTCACTTTCGAAGTAATCCTTCGGTTTAGGTGTTCGAGTCCCGCTGGAGAGTCGATCAGCACGTACTTGTAGTTTTTAGTCAACGATTCAAGTGCTCCTTTAAGAGCCGAGTTTGGCATGCAGTAGCAGCCTTCCACCCATTTTGTTCCCACGGCGAGAAAATCGAAGTTACCGCTCTCAAACAAGCCGCTTGCCCAAATCTTGCTTTCAATCCTTTCGGTGGGCGCAACTCCAACTGTTGTTCCCCCCTGTTCTATGAAGGTGCTGACGAGCAACTCGGCAATCGTGAATTTTCCAGATGCTTTCATGTCGATGCCTACCATCTCGGCGAGATTTTGGTCTGGGTCGGCATCCACTAGTAGCAATGGCGCTTGGCCAGTTTCAACGAAACATTTGGCCATCAAAGCCACGAAACTGGATTTCCCCGTTCCTCCGCGACCAACTGTCACAAGGGTTTTCATGCATTCATGCTCCTACACTCTAACTCAGACGTTCATCTTAAGGAGAGTCTCGCATATATTGTCTATCGTTCGCACCGCTTCAATCTCCTTGCGTCTTAGCGGCGTTTCACCAAACATGTCCGCTTCAGTTACTTTCTCGTCAAAGGGAATGAATGTCAATAGTGATAGACCATTCTTGTCGGCAAAACTTTGAATCGCTTCTTTCTGAGTTCCATTCATGACTCTGTTTCCAACGAGGTAGAGCCGCTTCATTCCCGCGTTTGCTGCTAAATCATGGATGTGCTTCGCAGTCTCGAGGGATTTGAGGTTTGAATCCGCCACGATAAGCAATGTGTCCACTTGTTTTGCGGTGCCTCTGCCTATGT
>DATEAU010000146.1:0-2300 GCA_035288165.1 Bathyarchaeia archaeon | reverse complement strand
TGTGGCGAGTTAGGGATAGGGCTTCTTACGCAGCGGCGGTTGGGCACTTTGGTTAACGAACTTGATGCGATGGGGCTTCTAAACGCGAAGGTGGTTAACATGGGAAGGTACGGGCGCACAAAAAAGATTAGACTGGAAGTTTCAAGGTCACTTATCAAGGATGTGTTTAGTAGTGATTCTAGGCTAGGGCGCCTGATAAGTTATGAGCCGAAAAATCTGTTGAAGATCACAAAATAATTGTGAACAGACTTTCTATGTGAACGAGAGAATGGATGCTTCTAGCGTTTTAGGTCAACAATGGGACCTTTGCCTTTGTTAAGACCTATCCGAGTTGCCTACATATAGGCTGTTTTCTTAGGTTCCGAAATTAAGCAGATTAACTTGCATAGTTTGTAGATTTACAACGGGGACAATATTCGGCATGGGAGTTATTCCTGCTTTTTCTTGGTATTCTGTTTGGGTTTGCCAGCATCCAGAGTTAACCATGAGCACTCCCCGATACATTTCATTCTTCAGTAGGTGAAGGTGCCCTGTGTGAAGAATATCAGGTACTCTGTCTATGACTAAACAATCGCGTTGCATTGGAACGATTAACGTTCGTTGTCCATAAGTTGGCGCTAAATGTCGACTTTGAATAAGAACTTTCATTGCTTTGCAGGCTTGATTCAGCCCGATACCTGGGACGCTTGACGCTACGTCAATTAAGCTTCTCCCATGATAGATCAGCACTTCAACACCATGGATGCTCACAGTGCATGGATCAGGCAGTAAATGAACCCTCTTTGAGTCAAACAATTCTCCAGCATAATTTTGCGAGATAGCTGGTTGCGGTAGCGCTTTCGGTGATGCATCATGATCTCCAGGACTAATCAAAACTTCAATGTACTCTGGGATTCTTCTAATATAACTGGCTAAAGCCTTATACTGTGTAAAAATATCTCTGATGTCTAGTTCTTTTGATTGCCCTGGATAAACTCCAACACCATCCACAACATCTCCAGCTATCAAAACATATTTAACGTGACCTGCAATTTCCCTCATTCCGTCATCGCCATATTTACCTTGAAGCCAAAGTATGAAACGTTTGAAGGCTTCTTTGCAGAATTTCTTGCTGCCAACATGAATATCTGAAGTTAGCACAGCATAAACAGGTTCGGAGGCTCTGTGTTGGGGTTTTTGTCCTACTTCTGGGAAGATTATGTCTTCCGCTAGGAACAGGTTGCTTCTTGTTTTTACCACTGCGAGGCAGACGACTTGGTCAGGCAGTAGCATCTGGGCTTTCCTATGGAGGTCTTCTGACGATTTGTGTGTCACGAGGATTGTGGCACTTGCTTGCAGGTCTTCGACTGTTAGTATGATGTTTTGTTTGGCTTCCCGTTTTTCGGTTATCATGCAGACGATTTTTATTTTTGCTTTGGCTTGAGATTTTAACGCCTCTATGATGGGGGTTGCTGCCTTGACGTCTATCCTTTGTCTTAGCAGGTGTTCCAGGCGTTTAAACCGGTCTTGGAAGTATTGTAGGTAGTCTTCAATTGTGCCATTTGAGGTTAACTTGTTGGTAGGGTCTTCGATTACATTGAGATCCGTTTCTACGTTTTTTGCGTAGGGCTGAAATAGGGTTGCTCCTTCAGGCGTCGGGGTCTCTGTTTTTTCTTCGATGCTTGTCTCTGCAGGTTTTGGTTGTTCTTTGGTTTCTTCTGGCGTTTCTGGTTTTCCAATGATTTCTTCTAGAAAGATTCTGTCAATGAATAGTGGTTTCTCGTTCAGCTCTTCAATTCTATGCAGTGCTCTTTCCATGACCATTGTTGGGTCAGCGGTTACGGCAATTGCATTCAGGAACTCGAAGGCTTCGCTGTTTAACTGATAACCTGCTGCAATGGTTGCCTGGATTGCTTTTTGGAGTTTTCCTGTTTCGCTCATGGCTTGAGAGTTTTCTCCTATTTTCTCCCTTTTGCGGTTGCGGTTTTTAATTTGCCTGTGCTCTTCTCTTTGTCGGCTTTCTTAAAAAGGTCATCTCTTTTTAGGTCGACAGACACTTTTATCTTGCATTAACATGAGTGGCTTTTTGTTTGCCTTCAATACGACTCGAGTTTATGCTTTTGCCGTTTTTCTGGTATAATTTAGTCGGAATGCTATTTTGACGGCAAGTTCTAATATTGATGTTCAAGTTTATATTGGCGATTCATTAATTAGATTCCATACTAGAAAATTAGGCTAGATTGTAGAGGTTAGTTGTGATGGGTGATTTGCGTAAAGTGCAACGAACGCCGACTGGCACGTTTTTTGTTTGTTTACCTAGA
>DATEAU010000145.1:0-3681 GCA_035288165.1 Bathyarchaeia archaeon | reverse complement strand
CTTATGACGGCTGAACTGCTTAGCTGCATCTTCTCGGCGAGGGTTATTTGCGATACAGCGAATAATTCGCGCCATTTGCGCATAGTCGCGCCAGGCTTGCTTGAAAAGATTATTTCGCCAGCGATTCTTCGGGCTAAAACCTCACGAATACTCGGCGAAACAGACAAGCGGCTCCCTCGTGCATCCACTTCCCGCACGAAATATAAAACGTTACCGCTTTTCCAAAACGTGAGAAGCCTTCAAGCTTTTAAAAGCAGACGCAGTAAATGTCTAGTCGTCAAACGCCAAAAACACGAAAGAGAGGATTATGCGTGTCGTCCAAGCAGAGAATGGAAGAAAACTCGCGAAACAGGAAAACCGACATTGTACTGGCACTGGATTTCCCCTACCAGAACCCTGAAAGCCGAGGCGCGCTCCTCGCCAAAGCGCAATCGGTTCTCGAGGCAGTTCACCCTTACATATGTGCAGTGAAAATAAACCACCACCTCGTCTTACCGCTGGGCACATTCGACGGCGTCCAGACCCTAGTCGAAACCATCCACCGTAAAGGTCTCCTTGCCATCATGGACTGCAAAGCTAACGACATCGGCTCCACAAACCAGCTAATCGCTGAATACTATTATGCTGCGGGTTTCGACGCGTTAATTGCCAATCCCTTCGTGGGCTGGGAGGAAGGCTTAAAACCCATTTTCGATGTAGCAGCCAAACTCAGCCGTGGCGTAATCCTTCTAGCGTACATGAGCCACAAAGGCGCAGCCGAAGGCTACGGGCAAACCGTCATCGACGCGAAAACGGGCAAACCCTTGGCACAGTACGTTTCCTTCGCCCGAAAAGCGCTCGCGTGGAATGCTGATGGCGTCGTGGTCGGAGCCACAGTGCCCGAGAAAATACGTGAAATCCACGCAGTCCTCGGAGAGGCGGTGCCGATTTACTCGCCTGGCGTCGGCGCCCAAGGCGGAACCGCAGATGCAGCACGTAAAGCCGGGGCATCCTACCTCATCGTTGGGCGTGAGATAACCATGGCGGATAAGCCAGCGGAAGCCGCGAGAAAAATGTTGCCCCAATCCTGAAGCGGATTATCTTCCGCGTTTATTCTCCCACAACTCTTTCTTCAGCAAGTCCCTCACGGCTGACCTTATGACGCTGCTTCTGCTCGGGTACATGTTAGCCCTGACGAGTTCGTCTAAGCCTTCAAGGTAAGCTTCAGGTAAAAGGACGGTTACTAATTTCATCTCGTTCTCCCCTTTTATGTTAGGTAGTTAACATGTGGCAAATATAAGATTTAGCCCAAGAAACGCTACCCTAAACGTTTATGAAGCCAGAAGCGTACGTAGAGGTTAAACCCGAAACGCGAGAGTGAAACAGTGTTCAGAGTCAGAGTCAACAAAATCGAGTCAACCCGCGATCTGGATGGAAACCTTGGGAAACGCATTGAACTTCTTGAAGAACGGGATATCTCACCCTACGTGGTTAGACCCCAATCCGATGAGGCTAAGGTGGCGCAAGACATTATGCAGGCGCTCCAGACGCAGATGCCGTTCCTCCCGCAGAGAACCCAGATGGCAACACCGAAAATCATTCTGTTCCTCACGGAGCAGGAGTATGACAGCTTAGGCACCGAGTTCGACGTGAACCAAGCTTACGAAGTGTTCTTAGAGAACCAGACCATCAAGTTCAAGAAACTGCCATAAGCTCCCTACGCATTTGCCTCAGCCCAGAATGCCTCGGATGAAACGAAAGCACAAACATCATCTTTTTCAAGTTCGCGCAAATCTCCTCCAGATCAAACCGTTTTCCTTCATCACAGTAAATCGGGATTGGCTCATCGCCTCCATCCTCGTAGTAAACGTAAATCTGCGAGACCCGTTTCCCGAAATTAACCATCTCGAAATCCAGCTTCAGAAGCTTGGCGGTCTCCTCCGTTGCCGTCCTGACAGATTGCAACCGTTTCTTGCATGGTGCAGATGGAGATGCGTAAATCATTAGTTTACCAGAATTAGTTTTGAGCACGCTTATCCACCTTGAAGACCGAGTCTGTTGGAACTGCTTTTAAGGTGCGTGCGCGAACGACGTGTGGGTTCCGCGGGGAGGTAGGTTAAAGTGAACGTTGCTGTGCCTCAACAGTCACATCAATTTATAATCAAGAAGACCTGAAATTCATCGTGGAGCGTGATGTGGATGGATGGAAATTGGCAACCTCCAGATTGGTGGTACAGGAAAAAGTGTCCTCCGAACGATGATTCGTACTTCGAGAACATGAGCCGAGTCATCTTCCAAGCAGGCTTAAACTGGCAAGTAATCGATAAGAAATGGCCCACCACGAAAAAGGCGTTCGCAGGGTTCAACATCGAAAAAGTCGCACAGTTCACAAACGCGGACGTGGAGCGGTTACTGAAGGACGAGGGCATCGTGCGGAACCGAGGCAAAATCGCCGCCATCATCCAAAACGCCGTTCAATTCAACGAAATCAAGAAACAATGCGGCTCGTTCAAGAAGTACATTGACAGCTTGGATAAAGCGAAGAATTATTCAGGTGTCGTGAAAGGACTGACTGACAGGTTCAAATGGTTGGGGCCTCCGTCAGCAAGCACTTTTCTGTACACGGTCGGCGAGGATATTGAGCCGTTCGACATGCCACATTAACCTGTTCCGAATGGGATTTTAACATATTTTTCGCGGTTTGAGCCATGAACGTTAGAGCCCACGTAACCGTAAGTGGCAGAGTGCAAGGCGTATTCTTCAGGTCCCGAACAAAACATGAAGCCGACCGCCGAGACGTGAAAGGCTGGGTCCGCAACCGCGGGGACGGCGGAGTGGAAGCAGTTTTTGAAGGCGAGGAAGCGGCTGTGAAAGCGATGGTTGAATTCTGCAAACGCGGACCAGCGGGCGCGAAGGTTACAACATTTGATCTGGTCTGGGAGGATTATGCTGGAGAGTTTAGAGAATTCGAAATAAGATATTAGGAACATCAACAACTTGTGAAGTCCTACGTAAACTATATCGCATGCTCTAAGCATTAAGCTGGGAAAGCGCGTGAAGTCGCCACCAAAAATAAGCGCATAACCTCTAAAAACAATCGCGGAATGCTATTGGGTGCAAGTTTATGTTAGCTAACCTTTTTCTTGGGCACCCTGAAATGCGAATCTTTCCCAGCGCTGATGTATTCGCCACCCATGCCGCGGACTGCTGAGGCGATTTTGGCGAAGTTTTCGGAACCGAGAAACTGCCTGGGCTTTACCATTATGTAGTCGGGTTTTTCTTCGAAGTTGAGCAGGTTTTCCAAGTCCTCAGGGAACGACATGCGTATGTCGTCCAGGCTTTTCTGCTTTCCTGGGATGTCGTGGCTGGTTTGGGCTGATGTTTGTGGGGTTGGATGGGTGATTTGTGAAACCGCCATGGATTTCAGGGAAGCGGATACGGTTCGGAGGTCGTCCGAAATTCCTTTCAAAACCAACAGAATCTCGTCGATTCTTTCTAGGAGGTTATCAAGTTTTTCTTTGTCCGCAGTCATATGGTTAACCTTCGTTATTCTTTATGAGAGTCAGGGCATTTATTAATTATTTGCAGCTTAGTACGTAATGGTGAACTTCTGTTGTTTGAGATTGATGGAAGCCAGAAAAGCGGAAGCGGAACCATCCTGAGGCTTTCAGTAGCGCTAGCCGCCATCAGCGGGCAAGCTTT
>DATEAU010000144.1:0-6001 GCA_035288165.1 Bathyarchaeia archaeon | reverse complement strand
GTCATGGGGTAGTTTTCGTATTGGGTGTCTTGTTGAATTGTTTGTTGATTTAGTTGAAAGGACTGGTTGCGCACTTGGCGCAGTGAATGGATGCTTTGCTCTAGGAAGCGTTGGGGGAGGCTTGTGTCCATGGAGGGTTGTGGAAAGTTATATCTTGGGGGAGTTACTGTATATTGTTCAATCACCATGATTCACCAATATTCAACATGATGTTGGTGAAATATATAAATATTGTGCATGTGCATCTTGCACAATACAATAATCAATAGGTGCTAACTTGACAGAAAAACAGCAAAAACCGCCCATCAAAGTAAAAATGAAAATCGGCGACATAGAATTCGAAATCGAAAGCCAAGAAGACCAGATACAAACCGCCGTAGAACGTATACTCACCACCGTCACTGAACGCATGAAAGACGTACGCTTTACAGAACGCCAAGCACCACCGCCAAGAGCAGAAACATGCAAAAGCCTGATCCAAAAACTATGGGAAGAAAACTGGTTCAACACGCCAAAAGGTTTGGATGATGTGCATAGCGAACTCGCAAGAAGGGGCTTCCATTATGATCGCACGGCAGTAGCCCACGCGCTTGTAGATTTAGTCAAGGACAATATACTAACGCGCATAGGCAAACCAAGGCGATACCAATACGCACAAAAAAGACCCCCACCATAATCAATTCAGCAAAGTTGAATGTCTGATTGTATAATAGAGATAGACGAGCCTTTTTAAAGTCACAATTGTTATAAGTATATTGTTTTAGAAATTAAAATAATAGCAATTCAGTATCTATTGTCTGCCCATTTTCCATCTTCATCAAAGTTCATTGACTTTGGATGGCCACATGCATTCCATATTGAATCAAAACAAGGTCTCAAAAGTTCTTCCACTTTGACACCATAATCATCAACTATTGTTTCTGGCAATAGCAGAACGTCTTTGTCAATTCTTAATTGCTCGTCGTGCGATAATCTTCTCCCAGTCCCCATCCAATATCCTTTGACACCAGTCAATGTCAAAAAAGCGAAAATTGGTAATTCGACGCCCAAGGTTTTTAGAATTGATAGAAATCGTGGTGTCGATTCTAACAATTCTCTTTCATATGCCACACTGGGGATATATGATTGCGAGCCGTTGCTCAACAATGAACCTTCAACAGCTTCGATGATACCATTTCTGAATAATTGAACGTATGAGTGTAATTTTGTCGAATTTCCCATGCAATATGTTAGAAAGCCATCCAAATTGTATCTGTGACCCCAGCCTCTGCAGTCTATTGGTCCCATGGAAAGAGAGATGTGTGAAGCTATTTTATCTATACCATATCGTTGCCCTGCATTAAAAGAAACAAAAGGGATTAGATGAAGAACAATCTTTGCGTTTTCAACTAATGGCACTGGTGTTTCGCCGGCAATTATGTGCCCTATTCTGTCTTCTCTGAACTGTCTTATTTTTGTAGCAATTGTGTCCGACAACGTAAAAGCAACCCGTAGTTCGCCTACGTCTAGCTCATATTTTCCGTTCGAGTTTCTTGAATAAAACTTGTGGTAACTTTTGAAGTTGATGCGATGCGGAGAAACCCAACTTTTGTGAACCCTAATTACCAAAACTTTTTTGGCATTCGACAGATGAACCTTCAGATTTGGATTCAGCAACAATTATTAAATAATCCAGAAGCCAATAAGATTTCGAGAAAGCCCTATGACGATTGAAACTGACCTGAAAGAGATACGGAACTTGCTTTCAACATTGAACAAGAAGCTTGATGTGCTTATCGGGGATAAGGAGACATTGCCTTACATGGTTCTCGCAGAGAAGTCTCTCAAGGATTTCCTGGAAAAAGAACCCGACATCTACACAGTCAAAGATATCAAGGCAAAGGTTAACCACAGTTGAAAGGAAAAATAGTCCTCATCCCCTTCCCATTCACCCACCTATCGTCAATAAAAAATTGTTCGAGTTCACGCTATATTATCAGTTGTTATGCGTTTGATCATAAGATAGTGATAAAGGCTTTTGATGTGATTAAAGTTAAATGTGGATAATGCTATACTTTAAATTAGAACAATAATGTTTGGAAAAGGAAAAAAGGGCAATCAGTTAACTCATTGATTTGCTTTTCGCAAGCTTGGGGGGTAAGGTCATAAAGTACACAAACCACGGAAAGCATCGTGCTGCTGAGAGAGGCATAACCGAAGACGCTATTCAGAAAGCTTTGTCTGAGCCTTCCTTTTCGTTTTACGATTTGCGCTCAGCCGCCCACGTCGCTTTCAAGAAGCTCGACGGGCAACATCTGCTTGTGGTTTATGCATGTGAAGCGGCTGAGATCAGGGTTATAACAACTTTTATAACCTCTAACGCTAAAGAAATTATCGAAGGAAAGCTCAAGAGCAACGCATGGGTGAAGGTCAAATGAAGGTTGAATATGATAGGGACGCTGACATACTATATATTAAACTAAAGGACGCAAAAATCGTCGACACACGGATGCTAAGCGAAGACTTTTACGTCGATGTTGACAAGGATGAGAACTTCGTTGGAATAGAGATATGGAGAGCTTCTCAAAACGCCATCCAACCCATCTCCAGAGACATCGCGGAAGAAGTAAAAGCCGTCTTGGCAAAATGCGCTTAAACACGCTCTGAACTTGTAAATTAGTTGGCAAATTTCTAAATTTATAAATTGGTAAATTTCGCGACAGTTCAAATACGCCAGCTCGCCTCTGCATTCTCGGCGAAAACCATGTTGGGAGGTGAAAACCGAAGCAGCCTAACGCATGACACGGGCTATTCTAATATAGCCACTTGCATTGGAAAAGCCGTCATATTTGGAGCCTATTAGTCAATCAATGCAGAAAAGATAGAGGTAGGTCACGTATTGGTGTTCTTCGCTGTCAATAGGATGTTGAAAAAGCCACACGAACCTATTTGGAGCGTATTAGAAATAGAATACACGAACCTATAGAGGGTCTATCCTCGCAACTCTTCAGCGCCTTAATAGAGAGGGAGGGGGTCTCACGCCGAGAGCAACAGAGCACAGCAAAAACTCAACAAAGCAACACCAAAGCACAAAAACTGCACCAAACAACACACACTATCTGTAAAGACCCAATTTACTATAAGCTCAGTTCACGCTAGTTTTATCAGTCACCGCAACCGCATATCAACCAGTGATTGTTATGATTACGATTATTGGCGCAGGAAAAGTAGGAAGCGCAGCAGCCTTCGACATCCTCAAAGACCACATAGATGACGTAACCCTCATCGACATCTACGAAAACCTAGCCAAAGGCGAAGCACTCGACATGATGCAATCCGCACCCGCCATCGAATTCGACGGAAAAATCACCGGCACAAGCAACCTCGCAGACATGCAAGGCAGCGAACTCGTCATCGTTATCGCAGGACAAGCCCGAAAACCCGACCAAACCCGCATAGACCTCATGAACAACAACGCCAAAGTCGTCCGCACAATCGTCAAAGGAGTCGCCAAATACGCCCCCAACACCAAACTCATGATAGTCACCAACCCCGTAGACATCATGACCTACATCGCAAGAAAAGAATCAGGACTCCCACCCAACCACGTATTCGGCATGGGCAACATCCTCGACACAAACCGCTTCCGCGCATACATAGCACAAGAACTAAACGTCTCCAGACAAGACGTAAACGCACTCGTAATCGGCGAACACGGCGACACCATGGTCCCACTAGTCGAATACGCAAGCATCTCAGGCATCCCAATCACCACACTCCTCACCAAAGAACAAATCGACAAAATCGTCCAACAAACCATCAACAGCGGCGCAGACGTAATCAAACTCAAAGGCGCCACAACATACGCACCATCAGCAGTCATCGCACTTATGGCTGATGCAGTTATCAACGGAAGAAACCGCGTCATGAGCGTCTCCACATGCCCACAAGGCGAATTCAGCTGCTCCGCAGTCTCAATCGGCGTACCAGTCGTCCTCGGAAAAAACGGCATAGAACGAATAATCGAACTCAAACTCTCACAAGAATCTCAACAACGCTTCGACAAATCCGTCGCCACCATAAAACAAGCAATATCCGCATTAAAAGACTAAAACCAGCGCAGTCATGACAAAACTAACCTCAGCGATGCTTAATATTCCACGATAAAACACATTCCAGCCTCACCCAGAAACATGGCAACATCAAATAACTTATATATCACCACCAACAAGAAGAACTATTCAGAGACCATGTCTCAAGGATTAAGGAGATGAAATTGTTTGTCTAAACTATCAAAATACTCAGCCGCAATTCTGCTAGTCCTGCTAACAACGATGACACTGGCAACGGCGTTAACCGCATTCGCACAAGACGAAGAACCCCTACCACCACCAGAAGAGGAAGTAATCCCACCGCAAGGTCAAATCCCAATCCTCCCACTGCCCCAAGAAGACGTACAGGTAGCATTCGTAACAATCGTAGCTGCCGTGGGCGGAACAACATTCCCTGCTCCAGGAGCATACGAATATCCGGCTGGCGAATGGTTTAACCTAACCGCGGTTCCATACCAAGGCTTCAGATTCCTCTACTGGATAATCTCAGGCACATATGTACCAGGACACAACATACCACCAATAACCTACCCAGACCCAATACCTGAAGATTGGGTTCCAGACCTTCCAGATCCAAGAACATCAGGTTGGGACAGCCTAATCACATCACAGAACCCACTGAATGTCATCTGCGGATACGGATACAACTACCAATACCAACCAGTATTCACACCAACATCAACTCCAAGCCCAGGCAATAACACAATCGTCACATTACTAGAAGCATTAGGCGGAACCAGCACAGTACAAGCCGCAGGTGGACCAAAAAGATCCGCGCCAGGAACATATACACACGCTGGTGGTACAGGACTCACGTTGGAAGCAACAGCAGCCGAAGGCTACAAATTCGCATATTGGATTGCGACTGGAGCAGGCGACTTACCCGACACCGTTATTGTTGATAACCCAGCAGACATCAGCTGCCAAGAAGGCACAGCATACACGTATCAGCCAGTCTTCGTACCAGATAACGCACCTGCTGCAGAAACAGGCATACCTGACATATACTTCTACGCTGCAATTGGAGTGCTAGTAATCATTGCAGTCATAGGCTTAGGCGTTGCGCTGATGTATAGATCGCGCGGCAAAAAGTAAAATTCCTTTCTTTTTTTCCTTTCTTCTAAACACAAATTCCCAATGGCAAATGTTATTTATCAGTAGGCAACTTTCTTGTGCTTAAGGTGCCCTGTTTGGAGTTCCAGGGAAGAGACATAATATCCATTGAGGATTTCTCCCGCGAAGAAATCAACTACATTCTCAGCATCGCCAGAAGCATGGAACCATTAGCTAAAACGGGTTCAGACATGCTCAAAGGAAAAATTCTCGCAACCCTCTTTTACGAACCAAGTACGCGCACACGGCTAAGCTTCGAAGCTGCCATGCTTAAACTTGGCGGATCAAACATAGGCTTTGCGGAAGTTGACAGTGCTTCAGTTAAGAAAGGCGAAAATCTTGCCGATACTATGCGTACTGTTGAGAACTACGCAGATGTAATTGCGATGCGTCATCCTCTTGACGGTGCTGCGAAACTTGCCGCGGAATTCAGTAAAGTTCCTGTTATCAATGGTGGTAGCGGTTCTGAGGAGCATCCTACGCAGGCGCTTTTGGACTTGTACACGATTCAGAAGGAGAAGGGCAAGATTGACGGGTTGAAAATCGCGTTGGTGGGCGATTTGCGTTATGGGCGTACTGTTCACTCGCTTGCGTATGGGCTTTCCTTGTTTGATGTTGAGTTATTTTTGGTTTCGCCTGAATCTTTGCGAATGCGAAGTGAGATTCTTCGGGCTATTCAGGATAAGATTCCTGTAGCGGAAACCTCGAGTTTGGAGAAGGCTGTTTCGCAGGTGGACGTGTTGTATGTGACGCGGATCCAGAAGGAACGGTTTCCTGATCCTGCTGAGTACGCTAAA
>DATEAU010000143.1:0-10715 GCA_035288165.1 Bathyarchaeia archaeon | reverse complement strand
TGTTCAGCCTGATGAACGCGGGTGGCGGGTAGATGCTGCTTTCGAGGAAGGCGATGGCTTCTTTCCTGCCGAACAGCCTGAAGCAGTACTTGACGAACCAGGTTGGGTGAAAAGTGCACAGGGCGATATGTTCCTCGTCCGGCGCAGCTTTTACGATTGGCCCAATTTGGCGAGTGAGCAGAAAACCGAGGAACGGTTCGATTGCTCTGAGTGTCTTCCAGCCTAGAATTGCCCGTGCCAGTTTAGCAATGCGCTCAGCTTCCTGTAGGTCGGGTTCCGCCCAGTTCTTGGCGGCGCGGGTTTGGTAAACGTAAAGCCTGAGGAACGCCTGAACGCTGAGGCTGAGTTCATTTAAGGTTTTGGGTTTGATTATGCTGTTTATGAATTTGTCTATGATGTTTTTTTGTCGGACGGTTTCGACGACGAGTCCGTAAGCGTATCGGACGGCGTCTGGGTTGCTTATGCCCAGTTGCCTGGTGATTCGTGCCAGCGCGAGGCGTTCGCTCAGCTTCTGCAACTCAATCTGGCTAAGAGTCTCTATAGCCAAGGTCCAAGCGTCTTTCAGCAACCGAAGTCACACAGTCCATAAGCAACGTGTGGCATCTAATAAATAAAATTAGATTTAAGCTTCCTTGCGCATATTTAAATCACTTGAAATGGATAATACTGGTACCGAAACAAAAGAGACAGAAAAAAGCAAAGCTTCTCGCTCTTCAAGTTTCTCTATTTCTCAGTACATTTTTCTTTTCAGCATTAACCTTTTTAACCAAACATAACAAATATAATATTGCGATAGAAATGATGAGTCGTTTGAGACTCGGTTTGATAATTACGCATGTTATAGTCTGGATATTATTAGGAATCATAACATTGGGAAAATTACAAGGATTGTATGAAATTTCAATACTTCTTTGGTTCGCATCAGTAATCCTTTTGATAACTGGGCTTATTGTAAAAGAAAGGGATAAAAGGAAACCACAGAATTCAACAAAAAATTAAGAAAATAAGACTATTCCGAATTCCTGAGACAGAACTCCAAAGAATAACTGGCAAAAATCTTTGCACACATTCCCAAATATGCTTGTTTGTATTGTTGAGTGGATATTCCGAACTCTTATTTTTCCATTTTAGTTTTACAATGCCATTAACGATTAAATTTCATGACGCCTAATCAAGGGGGCTATAGTTTTCCCAAACACCAGAGCAGCACGAACGACTCAAGAATGGCGTAATTAGGAACCAATAAATATGTCACAAGTGTTATTTTCCTGTCAATTGAGAGTGAAACATGTGCCCCAACGTGTCATTTGCCAAGGATGCAACCATGTGCTGTACGAAGGTGCAGAACTTAAACCTCCAGACGAAATTCTCCAAAAATTCGACGGCAAATGCCCCAACTGCAGCAAGAAACTCTCACTTTTACCCTTAGATGTTGACGTAAAACCGCTAAGATAAATAGCATTCACCAAGTGAAAAAAATCTTGGCAGAAGCAGCCGCACCATCCAAGCGCGATTTCTCCGAAGAGACCCACTGGGAAAAAGCAGCCAAAACCTGCATGGGAAAATACCTCACACGCACAGAAACCCAGTTCATCCAAAACTCAATTGATCTATCACGCATAAACGCTGTCATGGATGTTGGCGCAGAAGCAGGCAGATTCTCCCAATTCCCAACAGAAAACACGCTAGTCATTAGCATCGACATCGACTCATACGGACTCAAAAGGCTAAAACTGAAAGCCAAGCACGTCAACGCCGTTCAAGCTGACGCAAGAAAAATTCCCTTAAAAACCGAAACCTTAGATGCTATTTTGATGATCGAGGTGTTGGATTATATACCCGAATTGCTCGATGCTTTAGCCGAATGCTACCGAACACTGAAACCAGGAGCATCACTCATCGTATCTTTCGGAAACAAGTCCAGCCTCAAAGCGAAACTCCGAGAAACCCGAGGAAAATCCTACATGCACTCCTACAGCAGCGTAATGCACTCACTGCTAAAAACGGGGTTCAAAGTTAAAAAACGAATGGGATACAGCTGGCTACTTTTCGGAAGAACCTCAGAAAACCCACTAATACCCGTCTTAACCACGGCTGAAAAAATTTTTGGGCTCAGAAAAATCCCAAAGTACAGCCCTTGGGTGATAATACACGCTGCAAAACCCGATTAGAAACCTTTAAGCACCACAAAAAGAAAAAACAGATTTCGGGAAAACCATAAATAAACGGCTCATGTGATATATGCCAATATCAACCGTAAGATTAAATAAAAGACTCAATTAAGCAGTATGAAGAGATGGCTAAACTTGGGAATAAGGGAGACACTATCAAAAGAACGCATCACCGACGGCTTAAAAGGTCTTGGAAAACTACGCGTAAACATCAGCCACGCCAAAATTATCTCAATCTCCGCTTTGCTCCTCATTCTCTTCATCGCTTTAACAATAAGAATTCTTCCACTGCGCTGGGAAATACCTTCTGGCAACGTTCGCCTTAACGAGTTCGACCCCTACTACCAGTTCATCTTAACCAGGAACATGGTGCAAAACGGTAATCCGCTCTCACCCTATTATCCCACTCCATACATAGAAACGCATTTGTGGTATCCCCAAGGTCTCGATATGTCCCGCTCGCTGCCAGCACTACCGATGACGGCAGCCACACTCTACGGCATAGTCACTTTCTTAGGTGTTAACGTCGACTTAATGACGTTCGTCTCCTTCCTCCCAGCCATAGCCGGCATGCTAAGCGTTTTAGTAATATATTTCCTTGGAAAAGACATGGCTGGAAAACCCGCAGGCTTACTCGCGGCACTTTTCCTAGCTCTATCACCAGCATACATTCAAAGAACCTCACTCGGCTTCTTCGACACTGAAGTTCCAGGAATACTCTCACTCATACTATTCATCTTCCTCTTCCTTCGCGCAACCGATGAAACCCGCTCTCTTCGCTCATCCCTAACGTATACTTTACTTTCGGCGCTTATTCTCTCTTACTTCATCACGGGTTGGGGCGCAGCGTATTACATACTCGGCTTATCAGCGTTGTTTGTCTTCGTGATAATCCTCCTGAAAAGATACAATCCACGCCTCTTGCTCTCATATAGTTTAACCTTTGGTATTGCACTCTTCGTGGCAACCAAGTTCCCCGTGATTTCCCTCGACTATCTTTCCTCCGCAGCAGTTATTCCTGTTGCAGGTGTCTTCCTCCTGCTCTGTCTCGCAGAAGTCCAGCGCAACAACATAACATTACGAACGAAGCTCCTGCTCACCGTAGCAGTCTCCGCCATAATAGTCATTGGATTCGTCGCTCTTTGGCAACTCGGCTACATGCAAAACATTGCCGGAAAATTCTATTCAGTTATCAACCCCTTCATCCGTGCCACAAACCCCCTGATAGAATCGGTTGCTGAGAACCGCGTTTCAGCTTGGGGAAACATCTACTACGAATTGGGAATCGGAATTCTCTTCTTCCTAGCGGGACTGTACTTCACGTTAAGAAATCCAACAAACAGAAACATATTCCTCTTGCTCTTCGGTTTAACGTCACTCTACTTCGCAACATCTATGGTTCGTTTGCTAGCTGTGTTCGCACCAGCTTTCAGCCTACTTATGGCTTCAGGAGTTTCCGGCATTCTAAGACCGTTTTTTACCCTGCTGAAAGAAGCGCCACAGATCGTCACAAGAACGAAACGGGGAATAGCACGCGTAAGCAAAGAATACAGCGGAATCGCCATTCTCCTAGTTTTCACCCTCTTAGTGACAAATCTGGCTTTCTCACCTCAAAGTAGCTTTGTACCCAGAGTATATGGGCAAGCATACAACCCGTTAACGGTCACCTCAAGCAGCATCCCTATAGCTGGTAACGTTCCAGAATGGACAAACATGCTGCTCTACACGAGCGATCGTCAGAACCTCCAATCAACAGACGTTGTAGCTGCATGGTGGGATTACGGTTACTGGCTTGGCATACTAGGCAACGTGACTACGCTGGTTGATAACGCTACGGTAAACCAGACGCAGATTGAGAACGTGGGTTTCATAATGATGGCTAACGAAACCAATTCATTGAAGATGCTAGAAAAATACGATGCCAAATACATACTAGTCTTCATAACCGTCGAGATAGTGCGAGGTCAACAAGGGTACGTTGCTCAGCTAGGCCGCTTCGGCGACGAAGGTAAGTGGAGTTGGATGGCGAAAATCTCAGGGCAAGCCAAAGATAGACTTGTTAATGCAAGCTTCATAGATGAACAGTCCGCATGGACGGATGAAACAAAATTCGGCGCTCCAAACAATCAGACAAACGTATGGGAATGGAACACTCAGGGGCAGAATAGCGTTATATACAAGTTGATGAACTGGGCGAAACAGCGTTGGACGGAAGTAGGTGGAGCACTTGACCCTCAAACTCCAGTGTCACCAGACGCGCCCGCTGTGCGACCTACGTACTTTAAAGAGAAGTATTTCTCTGGCGTAACCACGCCTACGCTCCAATACGGAGGCATTATACCCATCGTGGCTTTGTACGAGATTGACTGGGACGCATACCATAACGCAACGAGCACCACGGGCTAATCGGCGAGGTTTCGATGGTTTGTTTCCGCGCGTTCCCGACCAGCACAAGGAAGGCAAACCCCTTGTTCCGAACGGCTTAGGCGTAGTCTACGTCTTATTCACTACTGTTTACCTTTTTTTGTTATATTTCTTGGGCATTGTTAAACCTGTAAATGGGGTTTCTGTGCCATTGACCTTGGCAGTCTGTGTCCTGTTCGGCGGTTTCATGGGTTTGCTTGACGATTGGATGGACTTAAAATGGCGTTACAAGGCGTTTATGCCGTTGATTGCCGCGTTGCCTCTCGTTTATCTGGCTCAAGAGTACGGGTTGCGAACGGCGATTATGCTGCCTTTCGTGGGCACCATCGAATTTTCGAGCGCGTACTTCTTCGTGATAATTCCACTAATCGTGATGATCGTCACAAACGCGGTGAATCAGCTAGGCGGTTATAACGGATTAGAGACGATTTGCCCAGCAATAATCCTCATCGGCTTGCTGGGGGCTTCTGAGTTGCTTTCACAGCCATACTTTACATTAATGATTGGTCCCTTGGTTTTTTGGCTTGTTCTCGCAGTTTTTAATTTTCGGGGTAAGATTTTCGTTGGAAACTCGGGCTCATTCGCGATTGGCATGACGATTGCATCGTTTGCCATCATCACGGATTTAAAGGCGGGATTGTTCGTTTCAATTCTTCCCTATGTGTTCAACTCGTCACTGATACTGCTTACGATTTTCTTCTTCGGGGAAAAAGCCATTGATCCGTTCGACGGGAAAAAGTTTCTTACTTCAAAGCAGATACGTAGTCTTGTCACATTAGTTTGTTACAAGAGACGATTAACTGAGCGCCAATTGGTTACGATAATCTCGTTGATAGTTGCGGTTTTCACCGTTTTGGCAGTTCTCGTTGAGGTTTTCTGAGCATAACACGTTTCCCATGTCAGGGGGCGTTGGTGATTCCTTGCAGGCTCTGTTCTGGCTCTATGCACGTGCTTTAAATAAGGGGCTATAGACAAAAAAAATAGCATACTAGACAAGCCTTGTTTAGCCTAGGAATCTTTCAAGTTTCGTCAGCCCGATGATTTCGTCGAAGCTTAAACCCAATGCGTCCAAAACTTGGTCGAAAGTGCTGTGCAGGTAAGCGACGTACTTGTCCACGTCAACCTCGTTCTTGCTAGCTAACTCAACTGGTTTCACATGCGGTTCACGGATGACTTTTACGAAGCTGATTAAGTCTCCTGCGCGAAGTTCCACGCCGTTTTTCTCCAAGATTTTCGCCGCCTTAACATGCTGTGGTGTTGTTTTCGTGTAATGGTCAAGTTCTTCGCCGAGCACAACGTGGAACGCGAGTTCGCTCATACTTTCCCATTCGCGTCTTTTCAGTTTTGTGTAGCGTTCGCGGACGATTTCGGCTATGTCTTTTTTGGCTTTTTCGAATTCCGCTGGGTTCTTCACTTTCGCCAATCGTTCTTTCATTTCGTTGAAGGCGTTCTTGATGAAAATCGGAATGTGTTTCTTTTTACCTGTTAACCCTTTCACGTCGACGCTGCCATCTTCGAGAACGCCAAGGTAATTTTTCTTACGGCTGCTGAAAACCGCGTAACGGTAAACCTTGTCCACGTCGATGCTCATCTTCAACTCACGCTCAGTCCAATGCGCCAAATCTTCGACTTGCTCTTTTGTTGGGTTTTTGAGGAAGAGGCTGTCTGTGTCGCCGTAGAGGACTTGGATTCCTATAGCTTCCGCGTGGGTAAGTATCTGAGTTATACTGTGTCTTCCGACGGCTGCAGTGGCTTCTGCAACTGGTGGACAATAAAGGTCGAAGCTGTCAGCGCCGAAAACGCCGTAGCTGGCGTTCAAGATGACTTTCAGAGCGCCTTGTGTGATGCCGTACCAGCTTCTCAGTTCGGCTGGCAGGGTTTTGTCTTTGCTTCTTTGTTTGTACCATCGAACTCGCAAGTCGCGGAGTGATCCGATGAGTAGGCTTTCTAGTGCGCGTTTCTTGATGCATGCCCAGTGTGGTGTGCCTGGGATTAGGTTGCTGCGGCATTCTGGGTGTGGGCAAAGTATGGATTGGTAGCCGAGGTTCCAGACTTTTATGATGGATGGGTACAGGCTAGGGAAGTCCATAACGGCTACGTTGAAGTGTACGCCTGGTGTGGGTTCGACGACTATGGCGCCTTTGTATTTTTTGCCTTTTATGATGGCTGTGGTGGAGGTTTTGCCTTTTCGGGTAAGGATGTCTTCGGAGTTTGGGATGAGCATGTTTCTGTGTCGGTGTTCGCGGTGCATGAAGTTGCGTATCCATCGGCTTACGCCTTGTCGGCTTACGTCTTCCATGGGCATGCTGCTGATGCGTGCGAGGACGAGGATGAGTTTCATGGCTGAGTCGTCTTCGAAGCTTGTGAGTTTGTAGGCGATTTCTGAATCGCGGTAGCAGTACTGTGCGAGTTCGGTGTATGTGAGTTCGGCGAAGGTTTTTTCAAGCTTGATTTTTTCTGTGTTGATTAATGCGGTTCCAACGTCGTCGAGGGTTACGTCTCGGTATCGGTTGCTGAAGGCGTAAATCTGGATTGACCTGTTGTAGAAGAACTTGTACAAATCAATGTGGACGCCGTATTTCAGCAAGCAAACTCGTTTGCCCACGTCGATTGGGATTTCGTTTCTCTGAAAGCCTAGGTTCATGGCGCGGTGCACAAGGTATCGGAGGTCGAAGTCGTCGCCGTTGAAAGTTAGAATAAAAGGGTATTCCGAGAGGATGTCAAAGATAGTTCTTAGGAGTTTTTCTTCTGAGTCAACGTATTCGATGGTTACTCCTGGTGGCAGCGGAGTGTTTCCAATTCGGATTCCTTCGGTTTCGCGTTTTAGCATGATGACTTTTTTAACGTCGTCCGATGTGTAGAGTGAATAGCAGATTACTGGGCAGCTGGCTTCTCGTGGGTCCGGGACTCGTGTGGAGGTTGGCGAGTAGACTTCGATATCTATGGCTGCTCTGCGGAACTTTGGTGCTGGATACTCGAGCAGTCTTGCCCATTCTTGGATGAACTCGTGTTCTTCTTTTGTTGCTTCGGTGAATATGGATTGTATTTGTGTGAGGGTTTTTTCGGTTTCTGGCAAGGTGACTGGGATGAGGTTTCCGTTTTTGACTTCGAAAATCATGCCTGGGAGGAATTGTTTGTCGTAGATGTAGGATTGGTAGTATTTTATGCGTGCTTCCCAAACTTTCGGTTCTTCCGAGTTTGCCATGGCGTTTCGGTTTCTGGGGTAGTCTTCTGGGATTATGTCTCTGATGGTACCTTGGGGTTTTCCTCCGATGGCTAACGGGTCGTTCGTGACGATTTTCGTGACTTGGATATTCTTGAATGTGAGGGGGTCGAATTTTTCTTCCTGTTCGAAATGGTCGAAGCCTTCGTGCTGCATTAGGCGTGGGATTTTCTCCAGCTCATTTGGCGTGAGGTTGGTGAGGCAGTAGGGCTTGTGTCCGGTGTTGTCGTACCAGAAGTAGATTCTGCCGCTTGTTGGCTCGTAGAGTTTGATGACGGCTTTGCGTTGTCGTCCATCGTAAGTTGCTGAGACGAAGTAGGATGGTGGAAGATTTTCAGGCGCAACAGGAGGGAACGCAGAGCGCTTTTTCAGTTTGCTTACGTTTTCGACTGGTTGCGCTTGCGGCGCTAACGCTTTCACTTCTTCCTGCACTGGCTTTTTCTCTGGTGGAACGTAATCGAACAGGCTTCTTTGCGACATCAGACTTCTTAACCTAGCTACCAGTATGCTTAGCAGACACTAAAATGTTTACTGACCCTTTAAGCCAAGATTTCTTGTCGCCTGTGCTCGGGAAAACTATCGCCCCTTATAGGAAGCTGGAATTTTGGTGTCTTCTTTGGTTTGTGTTTGATTTAAGCGTTTTTACTGTAACTTATTTTAGGAAAGGTTGGGCTATTGTCCGAGTGTGATTTGTAGGGTTGGGTAAGTACACGTTAATCGTGACCGAGAAGCCTGATGCTGCCGTGAGGATAGCTTCGGCTTTGGATGTTGAAGGAAAAGCGAGAAGGATTCTGGATAAAGGAAACCCATATTATGTGGCTAGGAGAAACGGCGAAATCGTCGTCGTCCCGGCACTGGGGCACCTTTACACTGTTGCAGGCGAAAAAAAGGGCAGAGACCAATATCCCATATTCGATTACAAGTGGGTTCCACTTTATATGGCGGAACGCGGAGCCAAACGAAACCGCGCGTGGCTGGCGACCATCGTGAAACTAGCGATAAACGCAGACTCTTTCATTGATGCGTGCGACTTCGACGTTGAAGGAAGCATAATCGGCTACACCATACTCAAATACGCCTGCGGAGGCGCAGAGAAAACCGCGAAGCGGATGAAATACTCCACCCTCACGAAAGAGGAAATCGAAAAATCGTACGCGGAGGCTTTGCCGAACCTTGATTTTCTTTTAATAGAGGCTGGACTGGCAAGGCACGAAGTGGACTGGCTTTACGGTATAAACTTGTCCCGAGCTTTGACGACGGCGGCGAAGAAAGCAAGCGGGCAATACGCTACACTTAGCACGGGGAGAGTGCAGGGACCAACCCTCAAGTTCCTAGCGTTACGGGAAAGAAGCATAAAGAGTTTCGTGCCCACTCCTTATTGGACGATAAAGGCTAAGGTCGGAATAGGGGATTCAGTTCTCGACTTTGACTACGAAAAAGCCGCCATAGAAACCAAGGAAGAAGCAGACGCCGTCGCCAAAGCCTGCAAAGGCAAGAACGGCAGAATAGAAAAACTCGAAACGAAAAAATTCCGCCAACCGCCTCCGATGCCCTTCGACTTAGGCGCTCTGCAGAACGAGGCTTACAAGCTTTTCAGGTACACGCCAATGCGAACGTCAAGCATCACTCAACGTTTGTACTTGGACGCTCTCATTTCTTATCCGCGAACCAGCAGTCAAAAACTTCCGCCCGCAATCGGGTACGAAGCAATCCTGAAGAAACTGGCTAGAAACCGAGAATTCACGAAACATGCAGGCGAACTGCGGGCTAAGCCTGAACTGAAGCCATTCGAGGGCAAGGGCGTGGATTCGGCGCATCCAGCGATTTACCCGACGGGCAACCTGCCAGAAAGACCGCTGGATAGCACAGAGAGCAACATTTGGAGCTTAGTGGTTAAGAGGTTCATGGCAGTTTTCGGCGACCCCGCAACCCAACAGAGCATAAGAGCAGTCATCGACGTGAACGGGTACAAGTTCATTTTCATCGCAAAAGAAACTTTGGAGGAAGGTTGGATACGCTTCTACAAGCCCTACGCCCAATCGGAGAGCCTGAATTTGCCGCCGATGGCAGAAGGCCAAGAAGTCAACGTCAAAAAAGTAACTGTGAAGGATGAGTTCACGAAGCCGCCAGCAAGATACAACCCAGCTAGCCTCCTCAGAAAAATGCAGAAAGATGAAATCGGAACAAAAGCAACGAGAGCAGGAATAATACAAACGTTATATGACAGGAAATATATCTGCGAAGAAAGAATGACGGTAACGGACCTAGGCTTCGAAGTCATTAACGTTCTCAGAAAACATTGCCCGACCGTTGTTTCGTCGGAGCTTACGCGGAAACTCGAAGAGAAAATGGAAGAAATCCGAGAAGGAAAAGAAACAAGACAATCCGTCATTCAAGAAGCCATAGAAGTCCTCAAACCCGTAACGGAGAAACTGAAAGAGAAAGAAGCCGAGATAGGCGCTCAGCTGAGCCAAGCAATCAGGAAAGCCAAATTCGAAGAAAGAACCATCGGAGCCTGCCCAACCTGCAAAAACGGAAAACTCGTAATTCTCCATTCAAGAAAAACGGGCAAACGGTTCGTCGGCTGCACAGGCTACTTCGAAGGCAACTGCAAGACCGCTTTTCCCCTGCCCCAAAGGGGCTACGTCAAACCGCAAGGAGTTTGCAAAAGTTGCGGCTGGTCGACTGTGCGGGTTTTGACGAGGCGAACGCTGCCTTGGACCCTGTGCTTCAACCCAGATTGCCCATCGAAGAAGGGGAGGACACGGGAAACGTGAAATGCCAAATCTGCAGTAAGGAAGTTGGCTAAGAGGAATTCTGCCCTCTCACCTTAAAACTCACAAGAATTTGGAGGAATCGTACGCGAATTGGAGGAAAGCTTTAAAGATTCCTTGGAA
>DATEAU010000142.1:0-5253 GCA_035288165.1 Bathyarchaeia archaeon | reverse complement strand
CGTCAAACGCCCCATAAAGGAAAGCAAAGGCTAAACTGCCGTCCACTGTCGCGTCTCGGGATCCGTCGGGAAGGATGGCTTTCACGAATCTTCCGCGCTTGCCGTCGTACAAATTCGTTAAGATTGCTTCTTTCATTCGTGCAACCACAGCATTCAGTTCTTCCTGTCGTTTGCTGTCGTAGAAGACCTTGGCGAATTTGGCGGCGGATGACAGAGCTGAACAAACGCAGGCAGCGGTCGCCGTGAAGGTTCCAGTTTTCTCTTCCCAAACGTCAAAGGAAGCTTTCGGAAGCCCCGTTTCTGGGTCAATGTAGTTCTGCATGAACTCTGCGGGTTTAACCACCAATCTCGGGTAGACTTTGCTGATGAATTCTAAATCGCGAAATTTCTGGAAGTGCTTCCACAAAGCGTACAGGACCAACGCGGTTTCATCCAGCTGAATTGGCAACTGCAGATTTCCAGAGTCGTCAATTAGCGCGTGCCAACTGCTCCCCATGGAGCCGTCTGACCAGTACTTGTGCATGAAGTATCCTTCGTCGGTTACTGCGCGGCTGCAAAACTCGAAGAACAACCGTGAAACCTCCTGGAATCCCGCGGCGTCAAAAGCCATAGCGCAAACCGCGCCGTCTCTTGGCCACACATAAGAGTATGTGTCACGATTGAAATGCAACACATCAGAATCGCAGGAAGATATTACTGCTCCATGGTTGTCAACGTGCGTACGCATAATCAGCAAAGAAGTCTTGAACAATCGCGTAACTTCTCTCGGCAATAAGCTGAGGTTTAGGCTTTGTCTGTTGACCCACGCGCTCCAATAGTTCTCCGTCTCCAAAAGCAGCTGCTCCGCCCCGATTTCCTCCGCCGTAGCGTTTAGCTTCTTCACTTCTTCGAGGTTTCTGCCGCACGTCAACCAATAGTAAACTGTGTTGGCGGATTTCGGTTTCATCTCAACCTTGAAAGAAACAGTTGAATCCACGGAGCCCTGCGCTATCAGGTTTTTGCCCAAGACGCCGTCTTCCGCGTCTTTCCATGTGCCTTCCTTGCCGAACGACTCCTTTTGTCCAATCGCGAACTCGTGCATTCCGTGTTGTTGGTCGGTTGCGCCGTTGATGAGAAAATAACGCTTGCGTTTATAATGAATAACAGCTTTCAGGCTTGGTTCATACATGACCGTGTCACCAGCATCTTCCCCGTAAATGTGGAAGTCGTGCGAGAAAAATAGCTTAACGTCGCGGTTTGCATCCGCCATATTCTTGACGAATACCTTTCTTAAATACAAATCAAGAAAGCTGTGAACGGCATCGTTAATCTCTAACTCAACACCTAATCGCTTGTTGACAGCAAAGCACTGGCTGACAAGAGTCTCAGGCAAATACCCCATCTGGATGTCCCAGTCGCCACTCCCCATCCACGAAAAAACCCCGTCAACCTGCACCCCAAAACGAAACAAGTGCCCGCCTGCATGATTTTCCAAGCCAACGCTCGGATAAAAGAAGTCTCTAATCATCATGTTCTTGTCCATGGCAACCATGAACCTGCCGTTGCCCATCACGATATCTCTCGGCGTTCTCCTTCACCTCTCAGCAAAACTGAACCAGAGAATTCTATTAGAGTAAAACTTCTTGACAAATATAAACAGGGTAGGAAAAGTGGCATGAATGCTGGTTGTCAAGAAATGTTGACTAAGAATCAGGCGTTTCAGGCGAGTTTACACAAGAAACCTCATGTTGCTTGTCCTCTTCTTGACAGCTTCAAGCCTAACAGCAGTCGCGGCTGCACAGGCGTCTAAGCCGCCTGTTCCAGAGTTCACCTTGAAGTATGTAGACACTTCATATGATGTGCCACAGACTTCTTCAATAGACCCTTACACGAAGAACGTGACAATCAAGGCGGGTTATCATGTAAACAAATCTCTAGAATTAACGATTAAGAATCAACCTGCCTACGATTTGTTTTATAATGTTCGTTACAAGGGTCATTTCGAGGACAACTGGACAGAGGTTTTCTCTTATCAGCATTCTTTTCCAGAAAGCCCTCTTCGATTGAAGTAGGCCTTTGAGGATAAATGTCTCAAGGTCTCCCTCCAAACTTATGGCGGCTTCTTCAAAATCTTCTTCAACGGCAGTCTCCTATGAACTATCTTCGCTAATCGCCTCAACTTTTTCCTTAAGTTGGAATTGCCCTCCTCCTAAGTATTCAAAGAAGCCGTGGAGTTTGCGAGTTGACGGCCAATGTGTACTAAAGGGATGATTGGGTGCCATAGCAATAACGTTGGAACGTATTGTAACAGAAGGTATCTCAGGATTTGTTTCGTGAACCTTTCTAATTATGTCCATAGGTGAAAATGTCTTAATCTTCAGACTTTTGGCAGCTTCAAAAACATGTTGCCAGACAGGTTTCCCATACTTCGACACTAATTCCACCAAACAGTATTTCTTATGTCAAACCTTAAAACTGTTTCCAAACAAGAGACCATAAAACCTCGAGTGCCTATTCTCAGTTATATGTGAAAGCTGATGGGCAGCCTTGTTCACCAGTCATATTCTGAATACACAGTAGTAACAATTCCTCGGCAGATTTCCGTCACGGGGGGTGAAATCGATTTTCAAGTACAGGCAACGGAGTGGCAATTAGAACCCTTTTATAATAATGGACACACTGAAATGCGTTTTACTTCTTTTGAAGCAAGCGAGTGGAGCAGCACTCAAACAATACCTTTCGACGAGACCGCTTTCACAACATCCCCGTATACGTTACCTCCATATACATTACCTTCTCAGAATTCCACGACACCGCCTGACCTGACAACAAAGCATACAAAAGATGAAACTTCGTAAACGTTCCAATTAGAGGCAATTATAGGGACGGTTATTGCAGTTGCCATATTGAGTTCTGGGCTTGCTGGTCTACTTCAAGACACGCAAACACTAAACTGAATAGCCAAGAAAACTCCCCTTACCCTTTCCAACTTCTTTTTTTCCACCTTGGTTATTATTTACTGAAATTCTGGTACTCCCTGTATTGAGACTGGTAAATTTCTAAATTTCGTAAGGGTTCGTAAAAGGCTACTCTGTTTCTTCAAGTTTCGAAGAAATCATGATGGGAGGTATAAAAAAAACGGAGAGGTAACGGGCATCAATTCTCAGGTTATTCTGAGAACGCCCATTCATTGCTTAGGCACTATATTTGGTGCTATTAGCCAAGAAATACAGAACTCAATGAGGCTGGCTCTACCGTCCTCTATGTGCCGCTTTAAATAAGGGGGTATAGACTGTCACGAGCACTAGAGTTCTCAGACTAGAGTTATTAAGCGCGATTTGTCATGGTTAGCTTCAAACCGAAGAGGAAAAGAGCGATGTTTAAGCCGAAGATTGGCGTTTCGATGCTTCACACTTTAGGCGAACCCTTCAGCACAATGCTCAAGCAGTTAGTCAAGATCGAAACCAAATACGTTGAAATTGTGGATGATGGCTTCCACACGCTCAACAAGCAAAGAGTCAAAGCGCTAAACGAAACCGCCCAAAGCCACGCATTCAAGTACACGCTGCACTGCCCCTTCGCCGACATAAACATCGCTTCACCAAGCAAACCCATGCTAAACGCCTCGCTCAAACGACTCAGGCAATCGATGGCTTACGCTAACCAGTTAAACGTGGAACTGTGGGTTCTACATCCCGGATTGATAACGGGCATCACTACGTTTTATCCTGGAAGCGACTGGACCCAAAACGTCCAGAGCATACGCGCACTGCACAAGACCGCAAAAGAATACGGCTTACGCGTCGCCATCGAGAATCTCCCGAAAAAATACGGTTCCATAATGAAAACTCCTGAAGACTTCAACAAGCTCTACACGGAAACAGGCTTAACCGACATCGGCATCGTCCTCGACACGGGACACGCGAACCTTGAAGACCAAACGGAACCGTTCCTCACACAGTTGCCCGACAAGATTTTTGAACTGCACCTTAGCGATAACATGGGCGAACAAGACCAGCACTTAGGAATCGGCTACGGAAAAATCAACTGGCAAAGCTTAGTGCAAAGCCTGAAACGCGTAAGTTTCGCTGGTACAATCATGGTGGAATCCGTCTACAACGTGCCAGAAAGCCTCACGAAGCTACGGCAGCTACTCGCTTAATGGCAGCTCAAGCTCCATGAAATCCTCAGCCACGACGACGTTGCCGAAAACTTTTTCCGCTTGCTCCAATAGCAAAGCAGCATCCGCGTAACGAGCGCTCAGATGCGTCAGCACAAGCATTTTGGCTTTGGCTTGTTTCGCTTGTGAAGCCGCTTGTCTAGGTGTCGAATGCCCATCTTCCAATGCTTTTTCGGTTAGCTCGTCGTCGAAGGTTGCTTCGTGAATCAGCAAATCGGCGTCTGAAGCGAACTTGGCAAAACCTTTGAATGGTCTTGTGTCGCCTGTGTAAACGATTTTCCGTCCACGCCTCATTGGTCCTGAAACTTCCTCAGGCTTCACCACTTTGCCATTTGCAAGCGTAACCGTTTCGCCGTGCTGAAGTTTCGACCATAAAACGCCTTCAGGAACGTTGAGTTCTCGGGCTTTGTCTGGATAGAATTTTCCTGGACGAGGTTTCTCGACGAAAGCGTAAGCCAAAGTCGGCATAACGTGATTTGCCCAAGCGGCTTTCACAACGTATTCGTTTTCACTGCAAACGACGCCTTCATCCAAGATTTCGTGGATTTCGACGGGAAACGTCAACCCGAACTGTAGCGATTCCTTGACGCTTTCCAAGAAATGTTTTATGCCTTCAGGCGCGTAGACTTCGAGTTTCGTTTTGCGGTCCATCAAAGCCATCGTCTGAAGCAGCCCGGGCAAACCGAGAACGTGGTCGCCGTGCTGGTGTGACAGGAAAACTTTCATCCGCTTGTGGAAGCCGACTTTTGCCTTGATCATCTGCCGTTGCGTGCCTTCGCCGCAGTCGAAAAGGAACAGCTCAGTTCCACGTTTTAGAAGCGTTGCTGGCAGGTTTCGTTTTTCTGTCGGGATTGCTCCCGAAGTTCCTAGGAATATAATGCGAATGCTCATTTTGCCGTTGCCCCTTCTTTTCGGAACACGGCGACCTCACGCGTTAACGTCCGATGCACATATGCGAAATGCGACTCAACATGCGTGTAGCCTAAGGTTTTGCCGAGTTCCGCGATGTATAGTGTTTTGGGTGAAGCGATACAAATCCGTTGCCCTTTGCATAGGAGCGGATGTGCTGATTTTAAGACTGCTTCCACGATGGC
>DATEAU010000141.1:0-13327 GCA_035288165.1 Bathyarchaeia archaeon | reverse complement strand
GAAGGAGAAAACCTCAGCAACGCCATAAAACGAATCGCCGCGCCAACTGGGGGCAAACGTGACAAAGAGCTTTCAGCCATATCAAGTGTGGGCGAGATTATGGCACGGGTGCATGCTCTAAACGTTGCGTTAGGCGACACGAAACCAGAAAACGTGATTGTTAACGCTGATGACAAGGTTTACTTGCTGGATTTTGAGCAGGCATCCCGCAACGGCGATAAATCATGGGACGTAGCTGAATTCTTGTATTTCTCGGGGCATTACTTATCACCCTTGAACAGCGACGGCAAAGCTGAATCAATTGCTAATGCCTTCATTCGGGGCTATCTTAAGGGTGGCGGCGACGTGAAGGTCGTGAGGGATGCTGGAGCGCCCAAGTATACGAGGGTTTTTAGCGTGTTTACAATGCCCTCCGTAATACTTGCCATGTCCAGCGTGTGCAAAAAAACCGAGGAGCCGAGGCAGAGATAAGCGTGGTTAAGAACGCGACAACCCTCACTTTCTACGGCGGCGTAGACGAGATTGGTGGAAACAAAATCCTGCTTCAAGACGGAGACACACGAGTCTTCTTTGATTTCGGCATGTCCTATGCCATGAAGAAACAGTTCTATTCGCCTCCTTTCCTATCGCCCAAAAGCGAGAAGAGCTTGCAGGAGCTGGGAATTTTGCCCAAGCTGGAGGGCGTTTACAAATTTGACGATAAGCCGCCGGCAGTTGATGCGGTTTTCATTTCTCACGGTCACCTTGACCACTCCGCATACTTATCATTCATCAAGCGTGAGATTCCAGTTTACTGCGGCGAAACCACACGAACGATTCTTCAAGCGTTAAGCGAAGTTCGCCGCGCAGACCTTGAGTTCAGTGTTGCCGACTTGAACTTCAAAACGTTCCGAACAGGCAGAAAAATCAAGGTGGGCGGGTTGGAGGTTGAACCGTTTCACGTTGATCATTCGGTTCCTGGCGCTTACGGCTTCGTCATTCACACTTCGAATGGCGCTGTTGTTTACACGGGGGATTTCAGGGACCACGGTGCGAAGCCGGAGATGACCCACGATTTTGTTGAAGGCGCAGTGAAATCGGAACCCGTTGCCATCGTCACGGAAGCCACGAACATGACGGGTGCAGCAATCTCTTCCGAAGCAGAGGTTGAAAGCAAACTGCACAGTATTGTCTCCGAAGTCGAGGGGATTGTGCTGGCGGAGTTTGCGTTTTCGGATGTTGACCGCTTGAACAGTTTCTACCACATAGCCAAAAAGAACAATCGGTGCCTAGCTGTTTCACTGAAGCAAGCACACTTGCTGGAAGCCCTTCGAAAAGACAAAGGCTTAACCGTTCCAGACTTAGACGATGAATCGGTTATGGTTTTTCGAAAGTCGAAGAAGCGGTTTGACAAGTGGGAACGCGAATTAATCGAGCGGTATGCGGGGAAAAACAAGGTTTTCGACGTGTTCGAAGTCTCGAAGCAGCAATGCAACGTTGTTTTAGCAATCTCATTCTACGATTTCGAGGAAATGGTTTCGCTTCAGCCCGCTGCTGGCAGCTGCTACGTTCTGTCAGCTTCGGAACCGTTCAACGAGGAGATGGAAATCGATTACGAACGCATGGTCAACTGGGTCAGCCACTACGGAATGCCCCAATACCACGTTCACGTGTCTGGGCACATGATGCCGCTTCAATTGAAAAAGGCGCTGAGGCAGGTTAACGCGAAACGGATTTTTCCTGTTCACACGGAGAGCGCGGGGTTATTTTCCAAGTTCATGCGGGACTTGAAGAGCGAAGTGACGCTTGTGGAAAAGGGTAAGGAGTACAAGCTGTAGTTCTGGTGGAAAGTGAGCGTTTATATCTCCTTTTTAATGAAGAATATTGTGAGTGTGAGTTGTGTGGGTGAAGTTCGGTATTATAAAGGCGTGCACAAAGTCAAAGTTGTGACTGAAAGCGTAGGTTACTGGACGGTTGAGGCGCTGGAGGATTTCGAAGACACCGACGACGATGGCGAGAAAGTTAAAGTGAAAAATGGTGAGCGAAAAATCGTTCCCTCCAACTCTGTGCATAAGCAGAAGTCATTGCCGCCTATGGTGAAGGAGCACGCGTACGAGTTGGCGAAGGAGAAGAAGCTGAAGCGCATGGTGGCTGAGGAAGAAAAGAAGGAAAACAAAAAGAAATAATCGCGCTATTTTTTCTTCTTATCCAAGTTCTCTTTGACTCTAAACTTCACTATTTTCTTCACAAGGTTCAGTGGCATTGGTTTGTCCATGGGGAATCTCAAGGTGCCTTTGCCTGTTTTGTATTCTTTCACTTCTTCTTTAAACACTTCCATGGCTGATGAGGTGGGGAAAAACCCGATGTGATTCTTGAAAGCCGCGAAATAAACCAAGTTGCCGTTTAGTTTGAAAGCGGGCATTTGATAGCTGATTGCTTCTTCAGCTTGGGGCGCCGCGTCTCGGACTGCTTGCCTTAGTTCCTGCAAGATGGTCTGGACGTTTTTGGGAAAAGCTGGAATGTATTCGTCTATGTTTTTGAACTCTTTCCTAGTTGCTTTCATGGGAGTGTTCTCCTGAAAAGAATGCGTTCTCAAGTGAAACGGAACCTGCCCAGAACTTAATAAGCGCTCCGATAATACGTATCGCGAATCCGTAATCAGCATCTTGCTCGTGGCTTCATAAATCATATTCCCCGAAAACGCCGAGATATTCGCGACCCACGATGACGTTGTCGCCCGCTTTCAGCCACAGAATCCGCATGGTCTTCCACACGCTAGGCTTAAGCTGCTTAGGCGGCGCCATATTCCTGCAAACCCTCGTGTTCGCGGGCATCGCGCAGCAAGGCTACTTCACAGCTGTCGAGCAAAACTCAGCCATACTCAGCTTCGAAGTGGTCCTGACGGCTTTCGCCATAATCTACTTCATCTACATTTACCAGCGACTAATCCGCTCAGTCAGGTAAAGCCTCACGGAAGTTTCTTGCGATTTCGTGTCTTGAAGTACACTAGCAGACCCACACCAGCAATTGCCACAGATGCTGAGGCAGTCGTGACAATGGTTGTTGGGAAGGGCTCTGCGATAGTGAAATACACAATATCAGACGAAGTGTTGTATGAAGCAGCATGGTACTCTGCTGGATTCCTAGGGATGGCTCCTCCGGGAATGACTCCTGAACTATTCATGCAACTGCGGGAACAAGGACTGCTAGACACTATACCCAAAAACAACCTTTCCCCCTTTTTTAATTAAGTAAGGCGTTCGCACACTGATCGACGGTCATAGCAACAGAAAATAAACTAAGAAACTTGGATAATAGCATATAGCTGGATGATGAGTGACGCGTAGTAGCCAGTTTTAAATTGAGTTTCTTTCTTTTTCTGCTTTCAATCTGAAGCGGTGTCTTCTGATGTAAACTGCCAATCCGATTCCTGCTATGGCGAGTACGGCTACAGTCGCTGTTACCAGTGCTGTCGTGGGCGGTGTTTCGGTTTCAGGTGGAGTCTCCTGTGAAGGCACGACGATCGTGTTGTTTTCTATGTCGAAGGGGAGCATTAGGGGATAGTTGTCTCTGCGAGTCGCGTCTATGATGTACGGCCAGTCGCCGATGCCGTCGCCGTTCGTGTCGTTGCCCGCGTAGTCGCTCCAGTAATTGCCTTCCTTGCCATTATCAAAAAAGTTCGTTCCATAAACAGGATAATCTCTAAAAACCTGTTGAGTGTTGTTTATGAAGTTATTGTGGTATAGTGTGTTGTTGTATGCCATTGGGCCTGAAGCTTCAAAGGCGACGTCTGATTGGGAGCCGCCGATTAGAGCGCCAGCCCTGTTGTTCGCTAAATAGTTGGCATAGAAGGTGTTGTTGTAGCCTGCGCTTATGGCAAAGCCTGAACCATCCGTAAGCCTGTTTCCGTAAACAGTGTTGTAAGAACCTTCTATGAGAATATAACTTAATAGGTTGGTTATGTTATTTTTAGCAATAACGTTTCTATCACCACTAAGCGCGACGAGCCCATCTTCTATAGTGTTCCCGTAAATTGTGTTATACGAGGACTTGCCTTCAAGACTGATTACACCATAAAAGATTTTGTTGTCTGTTATATTATTGTTGAAACCTTGAAGGCGAATGCCATTTTCATTCTTTATTATGTTCTGGGTGATGATTTGGCTGGAGCCTTTAAGGTCTACGCCTCCATACGGCATGATGTTTCCCTCTATTTGGGTTCTGTCGCCAGATCCAGCGACGCCGTTAGCGCCCCCCGTAAGAGTGAAACCTGAAACCTTAACGTTGTCAGACTCGATTTTGATGGTGGAGCTTTTGACTGCAGGAAACTGTAACGTAGGCGGCGAAATAAGAAGCGGGTCGGTGTCGTATATTATTGTGCTGTTAGGGTTTTCACCTATTAGTGAGATTTGCTTGTTAATCACTAAAGAGGGCTCCTCGTAGATTCCGCTCTTTACATATACGGTGTCGCCGCTTGAAGCATAGCGCAAAGCAGCGGTTATTGTTGAGTAATCGTCTGGAACAGTAATGGTTCTAGAAAATGCTCTGGTTGGCGAAACAATGACTAGGGATAGGGTTATTAGACTGACAAGAAGAAAGACTTGAACACTTCTTTTGCCCATACTTCCTCAAATACTAGCGGCTGTTTCCATAATAAGAGTGTTTTTGTAAAGGTTTCTGGACTAAACACGCCTGAAACGCCTGATTCTTAGTCAAGAAATCTTGACTAAACGTCTACTCCAGCATATTTGGAGCCTAATAGCAAATCATTGCAGAAAACAATAGAAGGTCTATGCGCACAGATTTTCAACGCGCTTTAAATAAAGGAGGGGTCTCAATCCGAGAGCAGTAAAAACCGAACGGTTCAAAGCTTAAAAGGCACGCGACGCAACTCTACCCATTCAAAGGAGAAACACACTTGCCAAACCACGCTATATGCGAAGGCGCCCTCGTGCTCCTCTGCCTACCACCGCGAAAAACATACATGGTCAAAATCGAAGCTGGAAAAACCTTCCACACTCACAAAGGCTACGTCAAACTGGACGACCTCATCGGAAAAGACTTCGGCGAATCCTTCCAGAGCAGTCTCGGCGCACAATTCACAGCGCTAAAGCCCTCGCTAACGGACTTCATCATGAAATCCTCCCGCAACACACAAATAACCTACCCGAAAGACGCCGCGTTAATCGTCATGTTCAGCGGCATCGGACCCGGAAGCCGAGTTGTCGAGTCAGGCACCGGAACAGGCGCATTAACAACAGCGTTGGCGCATTACGTCAAGCCAAACGGTAAGGTCTACACTTACGAGTTGCGCAATGAGTTCCAGAAAAACGCCGAAAAAAACCTCAAGCGCAGCAACTTGCTGGATTACGTTGAAATGAAAAGCGGCGACGTCACTATAGGCATAGAAGAACGAGACGTAGACGCGGTCATTCTGGATTTGGCTACGCCTTGGCTCGTCATTCCACACGCTTACGAAGCGCTCAAACCGTCTGGAACGCTGGTTTCCTTCAGCCCAACCATAGACCAAGTCGTAAAAGCCACCGAAGCACTGCGAGAAAACAACTTCATCCTCATCGAAACTGTAGAGTGCATCATGCGCGCCATGCAAGTGGAACGGGGAAAAACACGCCCCCAAACCCTCATGACGGGACACACGGGATACATTACCCACGCCCGCAAAGCCCTAAAGCCGAAAACGGAAGCTGAACCAGCGCCGCCCGAAAAAGACGACGCGACTATTCTTCCTTGACTGCGGGTTGAGTCATGCTAAGCGACCAAAACGCCTGCTTTAACTGTTCGCCTCGCGTCCAGCCGTAATAGAGGCCCGCGATTCTGCCGATGTAGGGAATTACAATTTTGTTTATTGCGTCATAGAGTATTGGGTTGTGGAACCTCGCTCCGATAAACGTGTCTTTCCAAATCCTAATGTTGTATTCCCAGCATCTGATGAAGAAGTCCCACCGCGCTTGCGACAAGGAATCGAGCTCCGCACCCTTATTATTCATTAGCACGCAGTTTTCCAATGGCACGAAGAAGAGCGGCACGTAAAACGCGTTGTAATCTTTCAGTTTATCCATCAATTCTAGCGTTTGCATAACATCCTCTTCCTTCTCGTCAGGCAAACCCACAATTAAGGTGGCTAGCGGGTACCAATCGTTATCATTCAGTATGCCAAACGCCTGCGTCACAACTTCCTGCCACTGCTCAGGCTTGTAAGGCAGCATCTTGCCACCCATGTACTTCTTCATCAAGCGCACGCTACCTGTTTCAACACCTGTCTCAGCCGTGATTATCGGTTTCTTTCCGTGAGAATACCAGCTGCGCTGAATCAGAATCTCCGCCAATTCCTTGATCATCTGAGGATCCTTAACCACAGGCGCCAGCGACATGTGTGAAGCTTGAATGCTCTTGACGCCAGGATAGTCGGCAACGCTCTTCACCAGCTCAACCACTGCCTTCCTATTCGGAACGAAGCCTTTATTTTTCATGCCGTACAAGAAGAGATCTTCCGTAACAAGCGTTATGTGGTCGCTGCCCTCCTCCGTCGTCATCGCCACTTCCCGCAAAATCTTCTCAAGCGGCACATCGACTTTACTCTGCATCGTCGGCGTGCAAAACTGGCAGAAACGCCCACAACCCTTGCTGATTTCAACCGCCCCATGAATCGCGGCATGCTTCGTCAAAGGCATTGTTCCATAATCCCAGTTACGCAGGGATTCATCCGCATGAACAATACGCGGCACAGTTTCGCCGTTCACCAGTTTCTTGAAAACGTCGACTATGGGGTCGGGTCTTCCTCCGAGAATAACACAATCCACACCGTAAGCATCCGAAACATGCTTGCGTTCTAGCTGCCAAGAACCGAAGCCACCAACGACGATTTTAGGTTTGAACTCCTTGATGATGGGATGCTCCACGAGTTTCTTGAACTCAACGGCGTTCATCGGTTCCCCGCCGCCTATGATGGAAGAATAAGTCTTGCTAACGTAACCCATCCCAGTCGGGTCCATCGAAGAAATTCCCAAGACTTTCGTGTCGGAGCCCATGAAGCGGTCAAGGTCCTCAGGGTGAACCACGGCGACATCAGACTTTGAAAAACCGTTCTCCAAGAGCATGGCTTCAACTTTTCTTAACCCGTAAGGCGAATACTTTGCCCTACCATCCCCGTTGCGCGGAACTGGAGGGTAAAGTGTTTTTCTGGCAAAGCTAAGCGGGATGGGGCCCTTGCCGAAGCCAGCGACGAAAGCCATGAAGGGACTGTTCGCGAAGTCGCTCATTTCCGTGGCGGAAGCTGTTAGGATAATCTTGAAGCCTTGAACCGTCTGTATCTCTCCAATCTTGTGGGCGAATAGAGAACAAGAGTCTTTGTTGTATTATTAAAAATTACCGCTCCAGTCAACCGAGAACCTCAAAAGAGATAAGCCGAGAAGGCAGCACGTTTCCGTCCGCGTAATCCTGAACAGCATAGACGTTAACATTTGAATAGCTTATTCGCCCTCTGCTAGATGATACAAAATTTAGCAACATTTATCTATGCACGTGTACACATACATAGACATGGCTAGCAAGAATATCTCTATCACGCAAGAAGCCTACGAAGCATTGCTACGGCAAAAGAAAAATAAAGAAAGTTTCACTGAGACGATTCTACGCATAACGACGAAGTCAGGCAAACTGGCAGACTGCTTCGGTACTTGGAAGATGACAAAGGAAGAAGAAAAAACACTTCGGAGCGAACTCTCGGAAGGATGGCGCATAGCTCAGGAGCGAACGTCTAGTGAAATGCCTTGACACTGATTTACTGATTGCCATTCTGAGAGGAAAGCGAGAGGCACAAGACAAAGTTGCAGAGCTGGATGAAGAAGGAAAACATGCGACTACATCCATTAACACGTTTGAAATTTTCTTTGGCTCTCAGAGGTCAGCAAGAAAGAGCCAGAATATGAAAGAAGCTTTAAAGTTGGTTGAAAGACTGGAGGTTATTCCCTTTGACCTTCCCTCTTCACAGAGATCAGGAGAGATTTCAGCAAACTTGATGGCAAAAGGCGAGATAATAAACTACAGGGATGCAATGATCGCGGGAATAGCTATAGAGAACGATTTAACGCTAGTAACACGCAACGAAGAACACTTTACCAGAATTAAGAGTTTAGATTTGGAGATATGGTAACAAGTTAAGCATTTTTACGAAGCCATAATCTTTTTCTAAATTGAGTTCTACGCCATTATAAAACACGGCTTTTCCAAACTTGATAAAATCGAATATTGTGGCAAACCTAGGATTGCTCCAATTGCCGTCCCGAGTAACTCTAATAAATCGGATGTTAACGTCTGAGTAACACATTTGCTAGTGTTTGGACACACCGTTGTTATGACAATTCGAGCTAAATGCAAGAAACCCTAGACCATTATCATCGTCTGCGTTGCTGTAACATAATCCATTTTTCTTATTTTCCAAGTAACTGTTTGTTTAAGCTCAGCTATTGACTTTGATTCAACGCGCAATATGATGTCATAGGCACCGTAAACTATTAGGGCTTCTTCTATGCTCGATATTTTTCTTAATTCCCTCAAAACATCAGCTTCAGATCCAATCACAGTATTCAATAACACAAAAGCAGTAGGCACTCAAACACTTCCCTTTATGGATAAAAATAAGAAGAAAGGACGTTAGTAGTCAAGGATTTTCTCGACTGCGTCATTTTCAACTTCATGCGCCAATGGGATACCTGTCACTTGCTGGGCAATGCTACTTAAACTCATGAGGTCGCCTCGATTTAACAAGCTTAGGTTCCATTTTCTATTGCCTGCCATCAGCTGTTTTAAGCCAACCCCGATTCTGTCAGTTAAGTACGTATAAACGCCAATGCTCTCTAAGGGAATTTCACTGAAACGTGGGCCATATTTTGCTTTGAGTTCTGGTGTAGCAATAAAGAATTTCTCTGGGTTTGCACCAAATTTGGCGGCAAAATGATTCGGCAACTTGCCTTCAGCTGCAAGTTGTTTGAAGTAGCTTGACTTCATAGCTGCCGTAATCGGTGAGCGCCCCATTAAAACCGCTTTAACAAGTGGGCCCTCTCCGAAGTTGCTCAGGGCGATAGTCTTGAATATGCTAGTTTCTTCTATGAAACCACCTGCCATAATCAAGTCTGGAACATATTTTCCTTTATTTTTAAGTGCTTGTGCGCATTTCAGTACCAGTGCTTGTAGATACAGTGTTGGGATACTCATTTCATCCATCATAGGAACTGGACTCATGCCTGTTCCTCCGCCTGCACCATCAAAGCTCAAAGCATCAATTTTTGCTTCAGAAGCAAATTTCATTGTGTAGGCAACTGCTGAGGGTCTATACGCACCTGTCTTCAGGAATACTTTCCTAGCCCCTTGTTCGCGTAGCCACTCAATGTCTTCTATAAAGGGCTTCTCTTTTGGTATACCGACTCTGCTGTGACGTTCAAAAGTGCTAAATACTCCTTCGTGGAACGCCTGTTGTACCACTAGGTCCTCTGGATCTGGGATCACTATATAGCCGCGTTTCTTTAACAGAACAGCTTTCCGTAAATCTTTGAGGCGTACTTCACCGCCTATGGCTTTAGCACCTTGACCCCATTTGCGCTCTATAACATTTACTTCCAGTTTTGACAGAGCATATGCATCTATACCTAATTTTTGGTCTTCAACGTTTGTCTGTACTATGACATCTCCGTATTTTTTATCCCAGAACTTTCTAAAAGAATTGACCCTTCTTTTAAGCTCTGGCGAATGGGTTATTTTTCCATTTGTGAAGGTAGCTGCGACATCCATGCCTGCAATGTTTTCACCTATGGTGATTGATACCCCCGTGAGCGCTGCTCCAATTGCTAATCCATCCCAGTTTGCGCGCGCAACTTCTGTTGAGCCGAAAGCGCCTGTTAATATTGGAAGTTTAAGTGGTATTCCTCCTACCACTGTTTCTGTGTTTGCATTTGGGAATATGGCTGCTTCTGAGGTCTCTGGGATGCCTTGTGCTTCAAAAAGTCCCGCTTGTATGTTGAAATGTGACCAGTCTAGACCGAAATTCTTGAGGGCTCCTGCTGTGCTTGTTCCAAACTGTGCCGGTTCTGGGTAGAGTGCTTCTCTTCCTCTAAACGCCGATAGGCTGACCTCGCAAACCACTGGACAGTCGCGAATACAGATTGGACACATTCCGCTAATGGTGCTAGTGTCTTTAACTCGAGTGTTTGTTCCTACAGTCGATTTTCCATTTAGGTACGAACTATTTTGATGTGCACGTTCGCTCATTTTGTTATCTTCCGCTCCTCTTCTTTTTTTAGACGGACTACGTAATCAATTGTAGTACCACGTAATCTATTGTAGTACTAAGTATGATTATTTAACTCTTATCAATCCCAAGTATGACCCAGTCGTATAAACATTTAAGTGCATTCGCATGAGATATTGTAGTTTGACCATTAATGACAAAGAAAAAAATCGCAATCAGCATAGACCAAGAACTCTATGACTGGCTCAAGCGCGAAGTGGAATCTGAGGAGAGGACGTTCGCTTCAATGAGCCATGCCATTGAATACTGCATTGCCTATTTGAAGAAAGATTACGATTTTGAACTCACCAAAAAGGTAAAGAAGTCACAATAATGCGTTGTGTACGCTTAGTTATGGTTACTGGATTACTTTAGCGCAACCATATGAATTACGTTAACAATCTTTTGTTCCTTTCAGGCTTTTCAGTGCCTACTGTTAATTGCCGTCCGAGTAACTCTGAATTGTCATTCCTCGCGGTCAAGCTAATGCCTTCTCATCATCCGGCCCTAGAATCTAAGCTAACCGAAAATAAAAGCATTCCATTGGCATCCGATGATAATTCAAACAGATGCTTTGACCATAAAACAAAGGGTTTAGACAGTTTGGACTTCCTGACCTGCAGGCTTTGTCTTAGCTTCTCTGAATTGCAGTATTGAACGTGCAATCATTAAGGCAACAATAATCGTTGAAAGAAACGCGAATAACCTGAAGTTAAAAACGACAGTGTTCTCCGCAGGTCCTGATTGCCCGCCAAGAACTAAAAACCCAAAAGTTTCGGGGTGACCGGCTCCGAGAATATAGAATAGTATTAGCAGCCAGAGTATCTTCCAGCCTGTTGACAGGGCGAGATATGTTGATGAAGTTTTCTCCGCGTGCCCTCTTAACAACACGAAAGTCGCGATTACTGCGCCGATGACGGCGATGCTGACTATTAGATAATTAATATCAAATCCGCTTTGAGCCGTGACCTTCATTAATTGCTCAGGAAGGTATTGGCGACCCACAAGCGGTAGCATACTTAGCACGACTAGAATCACGATAGCTTTCGCAACAGCTTTAAAATTTACTTTCATATTTCCTGGCCTCCTCCGACCCGCATTGTCTGCTGCAGCCCGACCGCGTCGCCTAGCGTGTGAATACCAAACAACAACTCCAACTTTACGTCTTGGGTCTCTGTGGCATTCAGGTTATATTTCTGCACCGTTTCAAGCGGAATGGTAAGTGTTAGGTCGAACGATTTTCTCTCACCAGGGGCGAGACCTATTGATGTCGCATTCACGGCAAGGTATTCGCCATTTGGGTCGACTACGCTGAGACTGAGAGACAGCTTTTCGCCTAATAGCCCGTTGTTTACTGGATTCGCCCTGAACTTTATTACCCATTCGCCCGAGGGGTTGTCATTGTCTAGTTCTACTTTGAATGAATCTCCCCCAACGGCGCCCGTTAGCCCAGCGATGACGGTTTGCATACTTAATGCGAACAAAATCACCGTGAGTATGATTAGTCCAATTATAGTAAATTTGAGGATTCGGATGATTTTTTTCTTGTTCATCGGTTCTGAGCCAGCCTTTGAACACGGAATAATGTATCACATTGTTATAAATTCTCTGGTTTTTCCACATACCGTCAACGATAAAGAGGGGGACCAGATGGCAGGATAGAAAATATGGAAAAACATCGATTAAGGAAAATTAAAACGCCCAAGCTGAGTCTAAGCCCGAAAGGTCCAACTCAGTTCAGCCAGCTGTTAACCAACCATCAGAGGCCTATCCCATTTGATACAATCGCCTGAGACCGACGTGAACGGCCAGTCAATGTGACAACTGTTCTATGCTGGGCCGATCCAGCCTGCTTCTCAACTTGGGCAAATGTATAATGTGCAGCTCAAAACTTATAAAGTTGTTTATACAGAACCATAACGAATTAACGTTTTGTTGTTTTCGCTTTTTGACAGCAAAAGTGAAACAGAAGCACGGTCTTGTTTTGGGACGTAAGAAAATGATGGTGAATATATAAATCTCAAAATATGCATCATTCGTGCGTTTCCTATCGGTTAATGGTTTTTGGGTTTATATATTGTGAGTTCGTATCCTAATGTTTGAAACGAAGTAACAGGAACCTGCAGGAAACGAACAATGAACCACAGGGACAAATTTGGGCAAGACCTAAACACGCTTACAACTCGGTTGACAAGCGACATGCTGAACGAAGATGCGAAGAACAATCTTGTCAGCCTTAAGGATTGGTTATTGCAACTGCAAAAAGAGAACGTCGTCAAAATAAACCACTCCGTGATGGAGCTTGTTTGCGCCAAGTACCTCATTCAGAAAGGTTACGACGTGCAAATCGAACACGTCTTGAACGAGCTTTTGACATGTGACTTATACTCCACGAAAGGTTACGGGAACCTTATTGTGGAGGTGGAAACTGGCTTCATACCGCCTGACCATGCTTTGGATCCTTTGACGTATCTTTCGGCGCGTTTAGCCAGCAAGATAATCAGGTATAGCAGCTTCGCTGGGAAATTCGCTTTGGGTGTTCCGCCGCACTATGTTCTTCATTTTCCCCGAGCTTTGGCAAGCCCGCCGAGAAGAAGGACGACAGCGGACATTGAGTTCATCAAGAAGTTATGCGATACGTACTATCAGAATCCGCCCGTGACTGAAGAAGAAATTCGCAACGCCCGAATACAAGAAATATACATCATCGACGTTGACCGCGTGAAAGTTCTGGCGATTGATCCCGAGGCTTACATGAAGCGTGCCTTGCACAAGGAGTTTGCATTCGCGATGGATGGCGAGAGAGAACCTAGGCAATCGAAGCCTGCCAGCTTGTTTGACTATGAGGGGAAATCTGAAGAAACCGCCTAGTCTCGGGGAGTGCTGATTCAACCTGGCTTATTACGTTTACATAATTTTGTGCAGCGATGGAAGCTTCTACACTGGATACACCAAGAACATTAACGAACGGGCGAGACAGCACGCGTGCGGGAAAGGCGCTAGGTACACGCGGATGCACAGGCCTCAGAAAGTTGTTTATGTTGA
>DATEAU010000140.1:0-6469 GCA_035288165.1 Bathyarchaeia archaeon | reverse complement strand
TCACCCTCGATCTTCGTTACGCTAAGCGCGAGGTTGTCGACATCAACCATCACGATACCGATGTCAGTCTGAATGGTCGCAATATCTCCTTCAATGCCAACCAGCCTGGCGTTGATTGCTTCCAGCGAAATCTCGATTGTTCCTACGCTCGTCTGGATAATCGCCAGCGAACCCTCAATATTCGTCAACTTCGCATTTATGCTGGTCAAGTCGGCTTCAACGACGCCAATATCGGTTTTAACTAACGCGATGTCATTCTGAATTGATATTAAAGTTCCAGTGAGGTCGCCGAAAGCCGTGAAGATTTCCGTTGTATTCACTTGAATATTCGTTATCGCGAGTTCAATGTTTGTCACGTTCGTTTTTATTATGCCAACATCCGTCTGAATGGTCACGACCGTCCCGTTCAACGCTACAAGCGTGCTGTTAATCTGGTTCAGGTTAACTTGCACGTCCCCAAGATTCGTCGTGATGGTGGCAATGTTGTTTTGAATATTGGTTATGTCTCCCTCGATGTTTCCTATGGAGGTGCTAATGGTTGTGACGTCGCCTTCAATCTTGGTCACCTGGACCTGGAGGGTTTCCACATCGGTCTTGATAATTCCGATATCGGTCTCGATCGTTACCACTCTTCCATCTATATTCACCAAAGTAGCGTTAATGTTTGCAAGGTCCAACTTAATCGTGTTAACATCGGTCTTAATCGTCAACACGTTGTTGCGAATCTCGGTTATCCAAGCATTCCAACCTGACAACGTAGGACTTACCTGAAAAACCTTAAGCGCCGTTCCTCCAACACCCCCGTAGCTAGCATCCACCACAAGAGCGTACTCGCCAGCAGAAGCGTTCAAAGGAATCAGATACTGTATCCGATACAAGCCAGTTGAGACATGCTGCACAAAACTGGACAGGCTGGCAAAGAACGACCCATTATAGTACAAGTTCGCGCCGAGCGTTGCATCCACTCGGTTTCCAGGAGAAGATACTAGCACGTAGAACTCAGCCGTTTCGCCCCTAAAATGGAGTGAACCAACGTCAACATCCACATTAACCGACGGGGGCGTGACCCAACCATGCCCAAGCGATACCGAAGCGGCTACCTGAAAAAGCACAATAATGGAAACTAACAAAGCAGCGAGTAAACGCGTATTTTTAGCGTTAAGATTCATTTTTAGCCTTCTCCCAAACTTCTCAAATATAGACTATTCTTTTGAAGCGATTTAACCCATGTTTCAAAACCTAGAATATGTATTTTGTTGTAACACTTCAGAAATGAAACACAAGACTGCAGAAAGCAGAAGATCGTGTAAACCCGTAAAAAGTGTGCTAATTCACGAATTATCGCCCTAAGCCAATAACTCTAAACACCGTTCTTGAGCCAACTCCTAGGATTAAAAAGAACAATCGAGTGGTTCCTAGAGGAGAAAAAGAAAACCAACAAAATCGTGAAAGAATAGGATTTCTTAGAAGGCTTTAGGTTCATAGTTGTGCATAATACCCTGAGAAGTAACAAACGGCAGCCAGAAATATTCTTGGCTGAACCACTTCTAATCTCCGAATTTTAATGATGACCTCTCAACTCTTGTCTCTTAATTCTTGTTTCACATCCAAGCGAGATAAACCGCACCTCAGTGAAAAGAGAGAAAGAAAGACCTTCTGAAATTAAAATAAATTTTCCAGTTAATGCTGTTTGATCGAGGATTGGTAGCGGTCAACCAAGGGGCGCTGTTTTAACTGCGCCACTCTGTTGGTCTGATGCACAAGCGTAGCGTTTGAAAATTATGGTAAGATTTGGGATTAGGACTGTTAAGACCCTATCCTTCGTGAGACCAACAAAATCCCGCTGAGCCATCGAGGGTCCAGGTTTTTGGAAATTCGGACGGTTAGTTAGCTGGTTCGCTCCGGTGAGATGAAGAAAACTATACACTGGATTTTAAGAACGCTTAATACACTATTGTTTAATGTTCATAACAAAAAGGCTATAATGGTGGTTCCTTAGATTCTATGGAACCTTGTGGTTCTTTACCATAACCCATTATGAGCATGAGTAATTTTTCTACAAAATTAAACATCGGATTAAGAAAGCGGTTTACCAGCCCGAGGGAGACCGTCATTTGTCTTAGGTTTTCTATGTCTCCCGTGTTTATGGTTCGCGTAAGTAGAATGCTTGGTAGAAATACGATTGAAAAGACTGTTACGCCGATAACTAGGTTTATCAAACTGCTGAAGCTTAGTAGAGATTGAAGTGCAAAGGCTGCTACGCCTGCCAGCGTTGAAGAAAACAGTATTTTACCCGATGATTGCCAGTCTATGGTTAAGTTGAAGTGTTTTTTTATCCAGTACACTGATATGATGAGGCTTGGCAAGCCAGCAATTAGAGTTGTGACGACTATGCCTATTATTCCGAACTGTGCGGTTAACATTATGCTTAAGGGGAACCCTATTGCAGCTGTGAGAAGACTTAATTTCAAATTAACCCCAGTTTTGCCTTGGCCATTTATGAAGTTTCCAACGCTCAGGCTTCCAAAGGCGGTAAATGCGTAGTTAATGGCGAGCAGCGATAGAAATAAGGGTGCGCTGGCATACTTGCTTCCGAATAACGTAGAAACTGCTGGCTGCGACAGCGCCATTACAATTACTGCAACAGGAACTACGAAGAGAGCGGCGTATTTAACGGAGAATTGGTATACGCTTTTTAATGCTTCATGGTCTTTTTGTGGGTCAAGCTTGGAAAAGGCTGGAAAAAGCATCGTGGTAACTGGCGTTGCGAAGAAAGTGATAAGGACAACGAAGGTTGAAGCTAACGCGAAGTTGCCTACAGCGTCCGTTGTGACGTAGACACCCATAAGTATCGTATAGAACTGTGTTTGGAAGGCGCCTATAATGGCTGCTATCGAAAGAGGTAATCCATATTTTAAGAGAATCTTAGCATTAGCCAATATTTCCATTTTATTGGTTTCTGAATGTGGAGGCTCAAAATAGGGCTTGTGTGGGGCTGATGCCGGAAGTTTCTTGTACAGGAGCCATAGAAGCAGGGTTGCAGTTACTCCGGCGATTAACAAAGCTATCGTGAAGCCCATGACTGCCCCGAAAATGCCTAGTCCTAGGATTACGAACGCTGGAATCAATAGCGCTTTCGCAATGGATTGGATTATCAAGGTTATACTGTTTAATTCCATTCGCTCTAAGCCTGTGAAGGCGGCTTGCGCGACTGTAAGGAATGCGCTTATGAGGATTGTAAAAGAAGCTATTTGGATTAGAGGTGCTATGGTTTCTAGTTGATACAAGTTTCCGAAAAGGGCGGAAAGAAGAAATGAAACTGCAGTCAGGACGATGCCCGCAGCAACTTCGAAAATCAGTCCTGTGATCAAGATTTTTCTTGTGCGAAATATCTGTTTTTCCGAGTTGTACTGAGCCGTGTATCGTATCAAGGCTGCGTTTACTCCCCAGTCCCTGAATACGCCTATGAGGTTTGGGGCTGCTATGGCGAGTGCGTATAGTCCCATTTCGTCTGAAGAGAGTAAATTAGCCAGGTAAATCGTGCCCACTGCTGAGATGACAGTTGAGGCTACTAAACCCCATAGTAGGTGGAAGCCGCCTTTTACTGAAACTTTGGCCATTTCTGCAGCTTTTGTCATTTTATGTTGATTCCATTATTGGATGTGGAGTTGGTGAGTTCAAATGTTTTATCGATGATGTGTATATTGCTTTTGGATTAAAGATTAGAATTAGTGATGTGTATGTGAGGGGTTCGCTGAGGTTGGGTTTGTTTATATGGTTTGTTTATACGTTTTGTTGAACTGGTGTGGTGGGTAGGGTGTGCAAGGGTATCCGTATCTACCGCCAAGAGAATTTGATTCATACTTTCTAGTTTGCTACGTTTACCTGTATTGCAGTTTCATCTTTTACAGTATCCAACAAACCTTAACATTCACATTAATGAAAGACTATCGCTGAAACTACTAACCAGCGCAGGGAGAGACTAACAAAAGTCAACCAAAATGTGACACGTTTTATCGATACGACAATTTTTCAGCAAAATTATTTTTCAGGCAAGTTGTAATTAATACCTCAGGAAAATTGGTTGGGCAGGGTGAATTGGACTATATCAAAAAAAATTGCCAGAGATTTAACCGATGCCCAAAATATTCTCATGTTTGCTTTGAAGGTCCCTCCAATTCGTGGGTTCTTCCTTCGCGGTGGCGGCTCATACTTTATCTCGCCTATTCGCAGATGGTTTTTCTCGGCAATGACAAGAAACTCCGCGCCGAACGTCTCTCCGCCTTCAAGGATAAACTTTGAGATCACTTCTTTCTTGTAAGCCCTATAATTTGAGAAGGAATCAGTAACGTTGAAAAGCTTGCCCAACGTTTTGGAAGCTAGCTTTTCTGACCAACGAGGAATCTGCGTTCGTGAGGCAACGACGACATCAAAGTTTGAGGCTTGCCGAACAAGTTCAGGTATGAGCATTGGGTCGTTTTCTAAGTCCGCGTCAATCGTGATTATTACTGGATACTTCGCTAGGCGCATGCCATAGAGTAAGCCTTTTGTTTGGCCTTCTCGGGTTTTTGATATCGCTACATCTGCTAAACGCTTGGCAACGTGTATGGTGCCGTCAAGCGAGTTGTCATCGACAACGATGATTTCATGTGGTGTAAACTGAAGTGCACCTCGTATTGCAGGAATTAGTTTTTCAATATTGTTCTTTTCATTCCAAGTGGTCGTTACTACGGATACACCAGTCGAGGTCATAACGAGTCTCCTTTAGTCTTCGCACGAGTTATTAAGATAACTGCTTAGTTGAGTTAGGTCGAATATACACACGTCAGATTGTGTGTTGGATGAATTTGTTACGACGCATTAGCTAGTACAAGGAAACATGATTTTGGAGTGGACTTGGGAAGGTACATCCTTGGGTCGCCTAGAATCACAAGGTGTGGGTTGGGGAGAGGATTGCTTTTTCAAAGCTTGGGAGAAATTCATGGCTTTTAGAAATAAGCCTTTGAGTTTTACTGATTGTACCCCTTTAACTCTCACCGAAAAGAAGGGGAATTAAACAGAATATGAGTTTTGACTGTGGCTTTGATGGTTTGGTTCTCCGTGTCTACTAGGTTTTCCGATTCCGTATTCCGTCAGATCACAGATGAGAACGTTTTTAGTTTTTTTTCATCCGTATTTTCCCATTAACATGTAGCCCACCGCCACGGACAACAAGAGCAGGGTTATGGCAATTAGCAGAAAGAACATTTGCGGAACCCCGAAGATGTAGTGTTCAACCTCGTAGTTTAGTGTAACAAGTTGGGCGTTTGACGAGTTGCTGTTGTCAAAGTGCAGTTTGTATTCGCCTTTAACATCTGTAAAGAATGCGATTGTGTATTGGCTTTTTTCTCCGTGGTCGCTTGTGGTGCCGTTGGGAAGAACCATATAGAAGTGAATTGTGCTGGGAGCTGGACCTAAAACGGTGAAAGTTATCGAGGGTCGGTCTCCCGCAACAAGATTTATTGTTCGGGTGATTTCCTCGCCAGGTTGCACGTTGATACTCTCTGTTGCTGCCTGAGCAACGCCCGCCAGAATGAGCATTAAGCCAAAGAACACTAGCAGATACAGCGGTCTGTTTGAAAGTTTCATCACTTTCTTGATTCGATTGTCGTTTGATATTTCTTTCGGAGAAATTGTACAGCAGATATACAGCTGCTGTGCAGAGACTTGCTCGAAGAACAACCGTTGTTACTATTAGGGCATTGTTGCTTCCCTGCTCAATTCTGGATTAGATAAATAAATAAGAAAGGGGAGTTTGTGTTTCGCTCTTTTTTGTCATGGTCTTTTTCTGAGAGTCAGCAGAACTAGGGCGCCAACTATTGCTATTACAATAATGATTGCCGCTCCTATGCCTACGACGTAAGTGTCAGTCATTGATGGCGGTGCCGGTTCAGGTTCAGCAGGTGGCGGAGGAGCTTCAGAAACGCCTACAGCCGTTTGGGTGTAAGATGGCCAGTAGGATTCTGAGCCTGCGAAGGTTGCCTTGATGGTGTATTCGCCTGGAACTTCAGGAATCCACAGTTTCTTGAATTGACCCATTGAGTCGCTGGTTACGGCGATTTCTTTGGTGTTGCCGTTGGGGTCCAAGATTGTCAGCGTCACTTGTACTCCTTTGACGTCTGTTGGACGTGGTCTTTGCATGTAGATGTATTCCATCCATGGTGTCATGCTTTCGTCAGATACTGCTGGGACACCGTTAGGGAAGCGTGCTGCTTGTTCGTTCTGTTTTGTGCCTGCAGAAATATCGGTCACTGTACCTTCTATCAGTACGCCGTCGCCGTTCACTGAAACCTTTGGAGATGCTGTGACCGTCATGGCGCTTGGACCTTTACCGAAGGTGTAAATGCGATTGTCCTGAGCGTTGTGCGTTACGAGCATGCCGTCAGCGAGAGCGCCCATGGCGTTTCGTCCGCCTTGGTACTGTCCAGAG
>DATEAU010000139.1:0-4832 GCA_035288165.1 Bathyarchaeia archaeon | reverse complement strand
CTCCTGCCGAACTGATGGACAGGCTGACTGGTAAGCTTCCGCTGTTGTAAGAAAAAGGCGTTCGCGTTGCGTGTTCCTGAACTCGACAAGGTTTTAGGCTTGGAAGTTTACGCCACCGACACGACTGGCATCGGCGGCGTGATTCGCAGTTCGGTTGAAGACTTTGTGGTGGAGGAGGTTCTCGTTGATGGTTCGGTTGCGAGAATCGAAAAAAATGCTGGAAGCCAAGCTTTAGGCGCTTCAGCTTCACGGCAGCGATATTTGCTATGCGTTCTGGTTAAACGCAACTGGGACACGTTCGTGGCAGTCAAGAATATCGCGGAGCAACTTGCAATAGACCAAACACAAATCCACATCGCAGGCATCAAAGACGCGAAAGCAGTCACCGCTCAGCACATCACCATCGAAAACGTCACAATGGAGGAGACGTACCGAATTCAGGTTAAAGACATCAAGGTGCGTCCGATTGGGTTTTTCCGAGATGCGCTGTCGCCATTCTATCTGCTTGGAAACAAGTTCACCATAACGATAAAAGCTGTAAAGCATACGGCAGCAATAGTTGAAAGAACTTTGTCGGAAACGGTGGAGAAGCTTCAGGCAGTCGGCGGAATCCCGAATTTTTTTGGGCACCAACGTTTCGGAACCACCCGACCAATAACACATCTGGTGGGGAAAGCCATCGTGAACGGTGATTTTATGGAGGCGGTGATGCTTTTTCTGGCGAAGCCAAGCCCGCATGAGCATCCAGAATCCAGACAGGCACGGAAAGAGCTTGATTCAACCCGGAATTTTGCTCGGTCTTTGCAGACTTTTCCCAAACAACTACGCTTTGAAAGGCTGCTCCTGAGACATTTAGCTGAGCAACCAGATGATTTCGTCGGCGCCATCCAGCGGTTGCCAGTTAAGCTGCAAATGCTCTTTGTTCAAGCTTACCAGAGTTACCTTTTCAACCGTTTCTTGAGCGAACGAATTCGCAGCGGTTTTCCTTTGAACGCTGCGGAAGCTGGAGATTACGTTGTGAACGTGGAGCGTAGTGGGTTGCCGATGGTTAAGACAGGAAAATTGGCTACTCCGAGTTCGCTTGCTGAGATTAACGAAATGGTGCGCGTCGGAAAGCTGAGAGTGGCTTTGCCTCTTGTCGGGTTTAGGCAGAACCTTTCCCAAGGCGTGATGGGCGAGATTGAGGAGCGAATCCTCGAGTCAGAAGTCGTGGAAACCGAGCGTTTCAGGGTTGCCGAGATACCGAGAATAAGCGGGCAAGGCGAGATGCGAACCGTTATTTCTCCAATCAGGGATTTCAACGTGCATGCTGCTGGAGAAGGCCAGGTCAAGCTGGGTTTCATGCTGTTTCGTGGTTCGTACGCCACCATGCTTCTCAGAGAAGTAATGAAGCCGCGTAATCCGATAGCTGCTGGGTTTTAGACTTTGTCGGTTTGGGATAAATCGCGGAGCCTGTTGACGCCGTCAATTTCAGTTATGAATTGCGCTACGCTCTTTGGCACAAGCGACGTCCAGCTCTCGTCCTTCAGCATCTTTTCCCTGACAAGGGTTGAATTGTAGTTTTTGCGCTCAAAGAAACGTATGTTTTTGACTTTGTATCCTTTTTCCATGAAGAGCCTGCGCGTTAACGGCTCGTTGGAGTACACGACGTTGAATTTTGGCGTGTAGCCTTCCAATGCGGAGACCCATAGCATGTGTAGGTGCACGTCTGGAACGGGAACTATCCACAGTCGCGAATAGGCTATTCCAGCTTCTTCCAAAGCTCGGCGAACCATCACGAGTCGTTCCCCTGCGGTGAAGGGGTTGTTGGCGTTGTGGCTGTACTGGGCGCTTCCAATGACGACAACGAGTTCGTCAACGCTTTTCAGCACTATTTTGATGGTGTCGAGGTGCCCCAGGTGAAAAGGTTGGAATCTTCCGACGTATAGTGCACGATTAACCATAAGCCGTCACGTCTCTCTGGTTGACTGGTTCTAACTATTATGATTTGCTATAGCTTGGGCTAAATGTTTAGGGCGTTCAGGAACAGCCAGAAGTCTTCCATTGTTCGTATCACCCGAATTTCCATGTAGTCAGGCTTGAATTCGGCTCCTTCTCCTGAAGAATTCTTGAAGAAACCTACCGTGTGTGGAAAATAGTTCTCGAACTCTGGCTTGTCCAAGAGTTCGCCTAAGGTTGCACATCTTTCCCGTTGGGTTGATTTTTTCTTCCTGTCAGTGAAGACCACAGTGTAGTCTCGGTATTTGCCTTGGTTGCCTGAGTCTGGAAAATAAAGTAGCCAGTCGAGTTCCTGGAAGTGGAATTTTTTGAATTGGTTGGTCAAACCGTTCAGGTACTGATGAAAGTAGGGTTTATTTAAGCTTCACACGTTTTGCCGAATGTTTTATGATTTGTTTGTCTTTCTGAAAGAATTCGGCTTCTCCGTTTTGTTGACAAGAGGCTTGTTTGTGGAAAAAATTATCTACCACGTGGACACACATTGTATAGGGCGCGTTGGTTGCGAGACTTCAAACGAGTCCTGAAATACATAATTCCGTCTTTTCTGGTGTTGCTACTGGTAACCTCAGCTGCAACCGCATTCGTGATGTATGCTGTCAACAATGATGACAAATCAGCCCCGGACCTTAACATTGGTGTAGCTTTCTCTGGTAACACCACGGCAGAAGCCAGGCTGCTCATCGAGAGGGTGAAAACGTACACGAATCTTTTCATCTTGAATTCGGCGGGAAACCCGATAAGCAGGAACCAAACCATGATCGAGGAAATTGGAGACTACGCGGTTTCCAGCGGCTTGAAGATTATAATTAACGTGGGATTCAACTCAACTGGCAGTCGTTTTAGGAACCGTAACTGGTTCTGGAACTTGACCTCACTTGACGACATAAAGCAACGCTGGACCGAAAGATGGGGTAACAAGTTTCTAGGCATATACTACAACGATGAACCTGGCGGAATCCAGCTTGATGGAGACTGGACAACCTATTTCACTTGGCTTAGCGCCCTGAACCAAAATCCACCAGATTCAACTACGACAGTTCCCAGCGTATACGTCGATGCAATTCACGAGTTATATGAGATACACGGGAAGATTCAGGAAGCTAACGGTTCTGCACCTGCTGATTATGATGCTGAAGCAGATTTCTTCGTCAAAAACGTTATCCGAGACGATCCAGGTTTCTCTTCATTGAAAAAAGCCGGCTTTTCCACGTTTACGTCTGATTACGGTCTCTACTGGTTTGATTATTTGGGAGGGTACGATGTTTTGTTCGCTCAGATAGGTTGGAACGCCAGTTTGGCGCAGCAAGTCGCCTTGGTCAAGGGTGCGGCGCGGATGCAGGATAAAGACTGGGGTATCATAATCACATGGAAGTACGGGTCAGCGCCCTATCTTGATACAGGCGACCAGATTTACAATCAGATGATGACTTCGTATCAGGCTGGCGCGGATTATGTGGTGCTCTTCAATTACCCGATACTCGAAGGCAACAATTATGGACTGATGACTGAGGAGCATTTTATCGCGTTGGAAAGGTTTTGGAACGACGCGACAAAAATGAAGAAAGTAAACACGTTGAACGTTGCAAGCGTGGCGGAAGCGGCCCTGGTGCTGCCGCGAAACTACGGGTGGGGCATGCGAAGACCCGACGATGTGATCTGGGGCTTCTGGGGACCCGACGAAAAAACTATTCCTATCGCCACCCTGATGAGTAAACTCTTAGCCAAATACGGCACAAAAATGGACATAATCTACGAAGACACAGCATACCCAGTCGCTAAAGGCGGATACCAGAAAATCTACTATTGGAACTCAACAATCTGAAACCCTTAGGCGTAATTATCATTTCTGCTGGGACATGTAGCCCAATCAGGCAACAGACTTTTTGTGACGAGCTCAATACACTGGAAAAACGTCAATTTGAAGCCTATTAGCCAATCACTGCACAAACTTATAGAGGAGCCAATTCTCGCCTTATGCTGTCGGTTTAAATAGGGGGCTATAGACAAAAATCGCATAACAGTAACATGTGCATTGCTACTTCTTTTTCTTGAGTTTATCCAACACGGTTTCGACGGGGAAAACCTTGAGTTTCTTGCTGCCGACTGGAATTTCCAGGTTCGTGGTGTATCGTCGTTTTTCGCGGGTTAAGATTTCATGTTTCGCCTTCAATCCGCCACCGTAACCGCCCAACGTGAAATCCGACTTGACAACCCTGTGGCAAGGAACAATCGGAGCGAAAGGATTCGCAGCCATTACGCCTCCTACGCTTCTTGCGCTTCCGTCTGCTGCTTTCGCAACCGCGCCATAAGAAGCCACGTACCCAACAGGAATCTTCGCTGTCACCTCTAGTACTCGTCTGTTGTACTCGGACAAGTTTTCAGCGGCTAACGGAAAATCTTCTGCAACGCCTTTTCCATCGTAAGCGTCTTTTATTGTGAAGAGGACTTTTTCGGCGAAAGGTGACGGTTTCGGGAAACCCTCAAAAGGAACATCAAATGGCAAGCAGTCCAACAAACTCGAAAGAAGATCCTGAACGGTCTTAGCAAACGACGTCCCATAAACGCGTTTTTCATCGCATGCCACACCGAACCAGACATCATCCACATTCTTAGTGAAGAGACCAATCATACACACACCATCACGAAACCACATATCCCACATCACTAAAAAAGTTACCCACCCCTAATCACCATCCGTATAAACTTTAAATGCCTGACCTGCGTATAACAACCAGAAAAAAGGTGACATAACCAATGGAAACACAAGGACCACAATCACAAGCACAACAAGGCGGCATGGTTTGGGTTCCAGGCGCCACAACCCTCGGAGTCGT
>DATEAU010000138.1:0-6378 GCA_035288165.1 Bathyarchaeia archaeon | reverse complement strand
GAACACGGCTTTCGCCAACTCAAGGTTATTGTTCTTTAATGCGGTGAAGGTGTCTTCGCACATTGACTGAGAGATCAGGTGCATCCTCTGGATTGCTTGTTCAAGTGATGCTTTGGATTCGTCCATAAGAGCTTGCATGTATATACCCTTAGCATCGGACTCCATGATTCTCATGTAGAGCATTCCAGATATGTTTCGGATCGATTTTCTTTGTGGGATGGAGAAGATATTTTCGGAGATTAGTGTGATGCCAGTGTACCCGTTCAAGTAGCATCCGATTATTCTTAGTGTAATCAAGGCTTCATCGTCCCGTGGCCCGATGTGGAGGGTTATCTCTTTGTTTTCACTCTTCTTCAGAGCGCTTGGATAAACAACTAAGGAACGATCGCGTTGAATTGCAAACGACACAACGTCGCCTTTGTTTAATTCGTTTAGCTGCATCCAGTTCTTTGGAAGAGAAATCACCATGGATGATCTGCCTAATGACATTATTCTTCGTTCCACAATATTCGTCCCCTATTCCACAAAGTCTAAAAGTGTTAATACATCTGCTATTTAATATATACTGTATTAAGTTTGTTGCTTTATTCTGCCGCGCACCTTACGTCGTTGCATTCATATCTTCGTTTTGTTTCAAAGAACAAGAAAGGGTGTTTGCTTTCCAAGTTTCTTTTGTTCTATGTTTTTGGAGGCTGCGCAACTTTCTCTCGTTTTTTCTTGGTAAGTTTACTCAACAGACTTAACGAGAACGCTCCTTCTTCAAGAGGCTTGGTTCGTATAAACCCCGCCTTTTCTGCACTTGAGAAGAGCTCTTCACCCTTTTCAGAGCGAATAATTGTAAATGTCCAGCCGTCTAATCCTAAACCCCCAACAGAGATATCTGCCAGTTCAGAGCTGAAATCATCACAGACGCCACAGCTTTTTCTTACGTACTGTTTGATATCTGCGAGAGGAATTGCTGTCACACCTGAGTCTGTGGTGACCAACATTTTCCCCTTAATGTTCATTTTCTTGATGTCCCCCAGCTTTATGCCTAGTTTTCCTTGGATGTGTTCTTCCATCAAGCCTTCGTAACCGAAACATTCTGAGCACATTAGGCCGATCATAACCTTCAATGGTCCAGTGAGTCTCTTTAAACCTGCCATTTGCATGTTTCTGACGGCGTGGATTTGGCATGGTGTTCCAACAAAAGCAGCACTAGTCTTCTTTTGTCTGAGGACTTCGGTTAGGGCAAGGATGTTTGGAGAACAGGTATATTTCGTGCCAGCAGCTTCCATAAGCTCTTGGGAGGTTGTTGCCAGTTTGTGAACGGGATAGAAGGGAGTTTCTGGGTCTGCTCCAGCAACGAGTGCGCTATCGATTAACCCCTGCTCCAAAGCGAACAGTAGGAGGGCTGTGGCGACGCCGCCGTCTTGTTTAACCTTGGTCACTCGGTCGTCTGTTGTTTGGGCGATAGTTATTCTGCGATAGACGCCGAACTCTTCATCAGGTTTTCTTTCTCTGCCGAAAACAAACTTCTCCGCTTTCGCCAACTCCCACTCATACCGTGGGCAAACGTGGGAGCATATTCCGCAGAGTGTGCACTCTTTTATCAAGCTGGGTTTTCCTTTAGCGTATTCTAAACAGCCAAGAGGACAAGAAACGACACAAGCGCCACATTGGGCGCATTTTCCAGATTCAATAACCTCGGTTGCCAAGGATTCTTCGAAGCTGATTTTTTTGGAGCTCATACCCACTAACTTGACTAAATCATATATAAAGTATGTACAAAGTAAACGCCGAATTCACGTGAACAGCAGAGCTTTGCAGACGGACTACCCGAAAATCGTGCTCATTCTTTGGCAGGCTTCTTCTATCCTTTCCTTCGACTGTGTTAACGCGAACCGAACGTAGTTTTCTCCATGCGGTCCAAAACCGATGCCTGGTGTCACCGCTACTCCCACATCAAGTAGCTTAGTGGCGAATATCATTGAGTTAGCTTTGCAGTTTGCCCAAACGTAGAATGTGGCTTTTGGCTTCTCGCATTTGAAACCCATCCCGCAAAGATGGTCAACCAGGATGTCTCGTCTTTCCGCGTAAATTCTATTATTCTTTTTCAAGAATGCAGGCGGCTTATCGCTGACGTAGCTTTGGAGTGCTCTAACGGCTACTTTTTGAATGTACACTGGCGGTCCAGAATCAACCTGCGACTTAACCTTCGTTAACCCGCCTATGATCTCCTTGTTTCCGACGGCAAAGGCGATTCGGTCTCCCGTCATGTTGAACGTCTTGCTGCAGGAGTGAAACTCGATTGCCACGTCCATGGCGCAGTCGATTTCTAGAATGCTGGGCGGCTTGTACCCGTCAAAGCTGATTTCCGAGTATGCATTATCGTAGCAAAGGATTATGTTGTTGTCCACGGCGAAGTCCACCGCTTCTTTAAGGAACTTCTTGTCGATGGTGGCTGCCGTGGGATTGTTCGGGTAGTTTAGGAACATCATCTTCACCTTTTCAACATCCACTTCGTCGAAGCCTGGCTTGAATCCGTTTTCTTCAAGCAGCGGCATCGAAACAGGCACGCCATCGTTCAGGGTGGTGGTTCCATTTGCGTAGACGGGATAAGCTGGGTCAGGCACGAGAACCCTGTCGCCCGCGTTCACGAAGGCTCGACCTATGTTGGCAAGTCCTTCCTTAGAGCCTAAGAGTGCAACAACTTGATCTTGGCGTAGGTCAACGCGAAACCGTTTCTTGTACCAGTCCGAGACGGCTTGGCGAAAATCAGGCTCGCCTTGGCTAAACGAGTAATTGTGGCTCTTCAAATCTGCCACTTCTTCCTTAAGCGCTTCGACTATGAATTGTGGCGGCGGAAGATCAGAGTCGCCAATGCTGAGGGAAATAAGGTCCACCCCTTGAGCCTTCTTCTCCTTAATCAACCGCTCAATCTCCGCGAATAAGTAGGGCGGAAGCCTTTTCACGCGGTCAGCAAACTCGGGTTTCATACGCCTCACCTTCAAAATAGTTTACCTTCAAAAACTTTCTCCGTGGGGCCAGTCATGAACACGTTTTGTGCAATGTCAACTTGCAAGTCGCCGCCTGCTAGATGAACCTTCACTTTGTTGCCGACCTTGCCCAAACGATTAGCCGCAACCGCAGCCGCGCATGCTCCCGTACCGCAGGCAAGAGTTTCTCCGCAGCCTCTCTCCCAAACCCGAACCTTCAACTCGTTCTTGCCCAACACTTGAACGAACTCCACGTTCGTCCGGTTAGGAAACGCCTCATGATTCTCGACAAGCGGACCCACATATTCGACTGGACATTCGTCCACGTTTTCGACGAAGATTACGCAATGCGGATTCCCCATCGAAAGGCAGGTGACCTTGTAGTTCTCTTTATCCACCCGCAAATCCTCGTTTATGCATGTGCCTTGTCTCTGCATAGGAATCTTGCTCCGCTCCCACTCGGCAGAGCCCATGTCAACCTTAACGGCTTTGACAGCCTCGTTTTCAACGTTTAGCCAAACTTGCTTCACGCCAGCCAAAGTCTCGACCGCCAACTCCTTCTCCCTAACGATGCCGTTTTCGTAGCAGTACTTTGCGAAGCATCGTATGCCGTTGCCGCACATTTCAGCTTCGCTTCCGTCAGCGTTAAAAACCAGCATCTTCACGTCAGCCCCAGCCGAGTTAGACAAGAGCAATAGACCGTCTGCGCCTACTGATAAGTGTCTTTCACAGAGCAGCCTTGCCAAACCAGGCATCTCCGCTTCGCTTATCGCACCGTTCCGGTTGTCGACTACGATGAAGTCGTTGCCTAACCCATGCATCTTCCAGAACTGCACCATGGTCACTCAGCCATTCGTTGACCCTTCACCAGATCGTCAAGCTGCTCCCTTTCTCTCGCCAACGTTGCTTTCCCGTTCTTGACGACGACTTCCGCAGCTCTTGGTCGGGCATTATACTGTGAACTCATGGAGAAACCGTAAGCGCCAGCGTTCAAAACCGCCAGCAAATCGCCTTCCTGCACAGTGGGCAACCGCCTATCCTTCGCCAATGCGTCGCCGGACTCGCAGATTGGACCCACAACATCATAAACGGCTTCCTCAGGCGCATTCAACTTGTTCGCCACGACTACGTGATGGTATGAACCGTACATTGCAGGTCTCACTAACGTATTGAATCCTGCATCGACTCCGATAAATTTCTTGAAAGGCGTAATTTTAATCGTGTTCACGGCTGTCAGAAGAATGCTCGCATCGGCTACTAGGTACCTGCCAGTTTCCACGCAGAATAACGGTTCTCCAAGACCATCTCTCTCTATCCTGCTCTTAAATAATGAAAGTACTTTTTCGGAGAAAACTGCCAAGTCCAACTCCTTATCCTCTGGCTTGTACGGCACTCCGAGACCGCCACCAATGTCGACGAACTCGAACTCCAATCCTAGACGTTCATGAACCTTCTTCGCCACGTTCAGAAGTTTTTCCAGCGCTTGAACGAAAGGCTTAACGTCTAATATTCCAGAGCCGACGTGCATGTGTATTCCGAATCGTTCAGCGCCCGATTTCTTCGCGGTTTCGTAGGCTTTCAACGCGTCGCTTTCCAAAAGTCCAAACTTGGAGTTTTTGCCTGCTGTTATGACGTGGTCGTGGTGACCAGCGCCAACTTCGGGGTTGACTCTGACGGACACGACTTTTGGCACTGTCAGCTTTAGCAGCCTGTCCAGTTGAGAGAGCGAATCCACGTTCACGGTCACGTTGGAGTTTACGAGGAAATCTAGCTCGTCGTTTCTTACACTTGTCCCAGTGAACAAGATCCGTTCGGGGGTGAATCCACTTGTTAGAGCCATGAAAACTTCGCCTGGGCTGACCGCGTCTAAATAGGCGCCCACGTTTTCCATGATCTTCAGAACTGCCAGATTTGAGTTGGCTTTGGCAGCATAGTAGACTCTGACTTTGCTATAATTTGCGACTAGCGCTTTGTAGAGGCGGTTGCAGTTTTCTCTGATGCGCTTCTCACTCACAACATAAAGCGGCGTGTCGAAATTCTTGGCCAATTCTCGTGCAGAGGCGCCGTCGAAGTAGAGTTCGCCGTTCCTGTTCTCTAATGGTTCACGAATCATCTGCATTACCTTTCACCTTAACTTTGTTATTGTGTGCATTTGATTCAGATTAACTTATGCTAGTCCTTTCGCGACAGTCAGTTCCGCACTGAGGATTCCTGCTCCAGCAGCACCACGTATGGTATTGTGGCCGAGACACATGTACTTCATCGTCATTATCGGGTCTTTCCTGACCCTGCCGACCACGACGCTCATGCCTTTGCCTTCGTCCCTGTCGAACCGCGGTTGTGGCCTGTTCGGCTCCTTCCTGACCACGATGGGATGTTCGGGAGCTAAGGGAAGCTTGAGTTTCTGCGGTTCACCACTAAACTTTGCGAACGCTTCTTCAACCTCCTCCACTGATGGGTCGCTGTTGAGTTTGACGAAGACGGATTCCAAATGCCCGTCTTTTACGTGTACGCGGTTGCAGCTTGCGCTAAGCTGGAAATTCGCGTTCTGAACCACGCTGCCGTCGAAGGTTCCAAGTATCTTTAGGGGTTCGGACTCCACCTTCTCCTCTTCCTTCGCAATGTAAGGAACTACGTTATCGAGTATGTCGAGCGAGGGTACGCCTGGGTATCCGGCGCCGCTTAACGCCTGCATCGTCGAAACCACCACCTGCTTGACCCCAAATTCCATAAGTGGCTTGAGCGAGAGCGCAAGCTGAATGGTGGAGCAGTTGGGGTCTGTTGAGATGAAACCTTTCCAGCCTCTCTTCCTCTTCTGGATCGGAATGAGTGCAAGGTGTTCAGGATTAACCTCAGGAATCAACAGGGGAACGTCTTTGCTCATTCTGTGGGCGCTAGCTTTGCTGAAGACTGGGTAAAGCGCTGCAAATTCGGACTCAATGGGTCCAGCTAGGTCGCCTGGTAACGAAGAGAACACTAGGTCAACGTCGCCAGCTTTCTCGACTGCGCTAACGTTGGAGTCTGCAACGGTCATTTCTCCGATTTCTTTTGGTAAGTTCGACTCCATAACCCAGTTGCAGGCTTGATTGTACCGTTTGCCCGCGGAACGTTCCGAGGCAGCGAGTACCTCAATCTGGAACCAGGGGTGTCCCTGAAGCAGTTGGATGAATCGTTGCCCAACCGCGCCCGTTGCACCTAATATTGCTACTTTGCGTTTCATAGACATGTTTGTCGCTTCCAATCTTTCTTGAGTTGGTTTTCCTGAATAAAACTTTAATGGTTGCGGGACTCGAAGTTTAGGAGAGCCCGAGAACGTCCTCCATGCTGAAAATCCGTGGTTCACTCTGCTGGCTTATCCATTCCGCGGCGTAGACGGCGCCTTGGGCGAAGACGCTTCGGG